>JBQCFV010000331.1:0-6666 GCA_051958695.1 Chitinophaga sp.
AGCATGCCCATAACCCCGTAGACTGGTATCCATGGGGCGAAGAAGCCTTCCGGAAAGCTGAAGAAGAGAACAAGCCCATCCTGGTGAGCATCGGCTACGCCGCCTGCCACTGGTGCCATGTGATGGAACGCGAGAGCTTCGAGAACGAGGCCACCGCGAAGATCATGAACGAACATTTCGTGAACATCAAGATAGACCGGGAAGAACGCCCGGACATCGATCATATCTACATGGACGCCCTCCAGGCAATGGCCGGCAACGGCGGCTGGCCGCTGAACATGTTCCTGCTGCCGGACAGGCAGCCCTTTTACGGAGGTACCTATTTCCCACCGAAACAGGCCTACAACCGCCCTTCGTGGACTGAAGTACTGCTGGCCGTCAGCGAAGCTTTTAAAACAAAACGGAAAGACCTGGAAGAGCAGGCCGCCAATCTCACCCAACACCTCCACCAGAGCAACCAGTTCGGCGTAAACGCCGTGGAAGCAGGCATCGGCCGCGAACAGCTTTTTACGCAGGCGCAGGCGGACGCGATGGTGCTGGCGCTGATGGGGCAGGCGGACAAGGAATGGGGCGGTTTCGGCCGTGCGCCGAAGTTCCCGGAAGCTTCTCCATACAATACCTGCTGCGCCATTACCGCGTCAGCAAAAACGAAGCGGCCCTGCAGCAGGCGCTGCTTTCGCTGGACAAAATGATCGACGGCGGCATTTACGACCAGCTGGGCGGCGGTTTTGCACGGTACTCCACCGACGAAAAATGGCTGGCCCCGCACTTCGAAAAAATGCTGTACGACAACGCGCTGCTGGTAGACACGCTTTGCGAAGCCTACCAGCTCACGGGCAACGCGCGTTATGCGAACACCGTCCGGCATACGCTCGCATTCGTGCAGCGTGAGCTGACCTCGCCCGAAGGCGCTTTCTATTCCGCGCTGGACGCGGATTCCGAAGGGGTGGAAGGAAAGTTTTACGTATGGGATGAAGAAGAAATAGACCAACTATTGGACGGTGATTCCCGGGCCTTCAAAGCGTATTACGACGTAAGCCGCCACGGCAATTGGGAGGACGTGAACATCCTCTGGGCGCCAAAGCCCCTGGCAACCGTTGCGGAAGAACTGGGCATGACGCCGGAAGCGCTGGAAGCCCTGTTGGAAAGAAGCAGGCCCGTGCTGATGGCCGCGCGCGATAAACGCATCCGCCCGGGGCTGGACGACAACATATTACTTGGCTGGAACGCGTTGATGATACACGACTGCTGCAAAGCTGCCGCGGCTTTGAATGACGACGCTTATCTCGCGATGGCGGAATCGGCCATGGACAGCATCCTCAAAAATATGCGCAAGCCCGGGGCATCCCCCGCGTTCTGGCATACGTATAAGGAAGGAAGCGCGCGCTATCCCGCGTTCCTGGACGATTATGCGAACCTGGTGCGCGCCCTCACCGCGCTGCAGGAAACGTCCGGCGATCTTGAAAGGCTGCGGCTGGCCGCGGAACTGACGGAATTCGTGATAGAACAATTCAGCGACGGTGAGCAGCGTTATTTCTTTTACACCGCATCCGGGCAGCAGGATGTGATCGTACGTAAGAAGGAGATCTACGACGGCGCGGTGCCCAGCGGCAACGCGGTAATGGCCCATAACCTTTGGCATCTTTCCGTTGTTTTCGATAAGAGGGAATGGGCGGAAAGGGCCGTGGATATGACCGCCGGGCTGGCGCAGACCGTAACGCGCTACCCATCCTCGTTCGGCGTATGGGCGGCGATGATATTGCGGCTGGTGCAGGGTACGCCCGAGCTGGCGGTGGCCGGGCCGGCATACCGGGAGCGGATGCGGGAGCTGAACGGGTTGTACGTTCCGTACAAAGTGTTGCTGGGAGCGGATTCAGAGGAAAAGGACATGCCGCTTTTGCAGCAGCGGCTGCAGGCGGGGAAGACGCTGATATACCTTTGTCGGGATTATCAATGTGTTAAACCGGTAGAATATATATCATAAATAACTAATTTAATATGAAATTTGTTGTAAATTGCATTCCCTTTGATAAATTAGCGCCTGCGGCGAAAAAATAACCGCAATTATATCAAAATAAATATTATATTTATATTAGATGCGTATATGAACCGGACAGGCGGCGGATGTCAGATAGGGTCCCCAAAGTGACAGTGCCATGGCGAATTTGTGTGAGAGAGGGCGTTTTACATAATAAAACGTTAAAAGGTACGTTTAAATATGTTACGTAGCCCTGATATGTGGTGGTGAAAAAGTTGGGTGAAAACTAACTACGGATTAAAAATAATTATTACATTTGCTATCTTTCTGATAAACAACCAGGTGATACAGGGACTTGAAATTGAGAAAAATCGTGTGTTCACCATCTGGCCGGTTCAGGAAAAATCATCGTATTCTAATGAAAGTCACCCTTATGAAGCTTAATTATTGTAGTGGGCTCTTGGTCATACTGCTGCCGGTTTTCCTGGCCAGCTGCGGTGGTGGTAAAACCCCCAAAAACGCACAAGGTCAGCTGATAGGTGTAAGTCCCCGGCCGAAGTACAGCCCCCCCGTACCTTACGGAATGGTATACGTGCCTTCCGGAACTTTTCACATGGGGCCCAATGATGAAGATGTGAACTATGCCTTTACGGCCAGGAACAAAGCCATCTCCATCTCCGGCTTTTACATGGACGCAACCGAGATCACCAACAATGAATACCGCCAGTTCGTGAATTGGGTGACGGATTCCATTGCGCACATCCTCCTCGGTCATGTAAAGAACGATAACGGGCAGGATTATGTGGACTGGAAGCAGAAGATCAACTGGAAAGACCCCGGTACCTACGAAAAGATCGACGCCATGATCTATGCGCCTGACGACCGCCTGTACGGCCGCAAGGACATCGACGTGCGCAAGCTGCTGTATCACCAGGAAACTTTCAATTGGGAAAAAGCCAAGCTTCGCGAGAATAAAGACAAACCGCGCAATACCTTCATCGAGAAAAAGGACGTGGCTATTTACCCTGATACCCTCTGCTGGATCAGGGACTTCTCATACGCCTACAACGAGCCGATGACGCGCATGTACTTCTGGCACCCCGCCTTCGACAACTACCCGGTGGTAGGCGTTACCTGGCACCAGGCCAACACTTTCTGCGAATGGCGCAGCAAGTTCTGGGAAGATTACCGTACCTCCAAGAAACAATTCACCGAAGATAAATTCCAGCTTCCTTCCGAAGCGCAGTGGGAATATGCAGCACGCGGCGGCCGCGAGCAGGCGCCTTACCCCTGGGGCGGTTATTATATCCGCAACAAAAAAGGCTGTCTGCTGGCGAACTTCAAACCGGGCCGCGGCAACTACCCTGAAGACGGCGGCTTTTACACCGTGCGCGCAGACGCTTACTGGCCCAACGATTACGGCCTGTACAACATGGCGGGCAACGTGGCCGAATGGACGCAGGACATTTTCTATGAAAACGCCTACTCCTTCACTTCGGACATGAACCCGTACCTGAAAATGGATATTCCTGACAACGCGGTACCGAGAATGAAACGCAAAACCGTGAGAGGCGGCAGCTGGAAAGATATCGGTCACTTCCTTCAGAATGGCACACGCTCCTACGAATATCAGGACAGCGCGAAATCATACATCGGCTTCCGCTGTACGATCGCGTTCCTGAGCAGGTCCAAGAACGATTTCAAACGCAAATAAAAACAGGATCAATAGCTGAAACCATCCTAGATAAAACCGTAAAATCGAAAGACATGACAAACCTGAAACGAGCTTTTTTCCTTTTAATCACCCATAAACAATTTTAACCTATGGCTATGAATCCTAACACAGCGAAATGGCTAAACTTCTTTGTATGCGTAGGTGCATCAGTAGTGATCATCGGAGCATTGTTCAAACTCCAGCACTGGCCTGGCGCAGACGTAGCGCTGATCCTCGGTCTGAGCGTGGAGGCTTTGATCTTTTTCGTGTACGCCTTCGTGCCTGACACCAGTCATGCTCCCGCACCCGCCACGGCAGTAGCAGGCGGCAGCCCCGCACTGGCGAACATGGACAAGATGCTCCAGGAAGCAGACATTACGCCCGCGAACCTGAGCCGCCTGAGCGAAAACTTCACCAAGCTCGGCTCTACTGTCGATAAAATGCGCGATATCAGCGACGTGGTTGCTGCTACCGGCGATTATACGCAGAAAACACGCGAAGCAGCCACCGCCATCGGCAGTGTAACACAGGCTTACACCAACGCAGCGGCAGCCGTTTCAACATTCAATAACGCATCCGAATCTACCCGCAGCTTCCATGAGCAGGTGCAGTCCATGACCAAGAACCTGGCTTCACTGAACGCCATATACGAACTGGAATTGCAGGATACCAACAACCACCTCAAAGCCATGAACGGTTTCTACAGCAACCTGCTGAGCGCCTCTCAGGCCATGAGCGGTTCCGTTGAAGACGCTAAAAAGACACAAGAGCAGATCACCCTGCTGGCGCGCAACCTTGGTAACCTGAACACCGTTTACGGCAACATGCTCACGGCAATGCAAGGCAGATAGCGGTAACGCAATAGTAAACAAGATACATTCATTTAAAACTTGTAATTAACTATGGCATTACCAAAAGACCCCAGGCAGAAGATGATCAACTTCATGTACCTGGTGCTCACAGCCATGCTGGCTTTGAACGTATCCGCCGAAGTATTGAACGCATTCGAGATCGTAAATAATTCCATTACTACCTCCAACACTTCGATCGACGCGAAGAACAAGGTGACGTACAGAATGTTCGAAGAACAAATGAAGACCGACGCAGCAAAGGTCGGTCCATTTAAAGCCAAGGCAGACCAGGTTAAAAAACTCTCTGCCGACGCCTATACCTATATAAACGCACTGAAAGATTCAATCATTAAGGAAAGCGACGGCCTGAACGATAAAGGTGAGATCAAAGGCAAGGACAATCTCGATGCCGCTACACGCGTTATGGAGAACCAGAAGAACGGCCCCGCTTTACAGAAACGTTTGGAGGACGTAAGGAATCAAATGCTCGCGCTGATCGATCCGAAGGACCGCGCGGCCTTTTCAAAGAACCTTCCGCTGCAGGTAGAAGTGCCTGAGCAGAAAGGCCCGGTGAAAAAAAGCTGGACGACCTACCACTTCAACATGGTACCGTCCATCGCGGCCGTTACGCTGCTGAGCAAATTCCAGAACGATATCAAGAACTCGGAAGCGATGATCATCGACAAGCTGCTGTCCGAAGTTTCTGAGAAAGACTTCAAGTTCGACCAGCTGGAAGCGTTCGTATCGCTGAACTCGAAAAACTTCACCAGCGGGCAGATGCTCGAAGCGAAAGTAGTGATGGGCGCTTACAGCAGCACCGTAAATCCTACGATCGTGATCAACGGCACGCCCGTGGAAGCCAAAAATGGTATGGGCATCTATAAGGTACCCGTGGGCGCCATCGGAGAACATTCCATCTCCGGCACCATCCAGCTGGTTAAGCCGAACGGCGACGTAGTGACCAAGAACTTCGACGAGAAATATAAAGTAGGCGCGTCCGCCACCTCTATTTCCGCGGACAAAATGAACGTGATCTATGCGGCGCTGCAAAACCCGGTGTCCATCACCGCAGCCGGCGTGCCCGCTGAAAAGATCATCGCATCCGTAAAAGGCGGAGGCGCGAATATTACCAGGAAAGCGCCCGGCGAATTTATCGTCACCGCTTCGCAGCCCGGTACCAAAGCCATCATCACCGTTTCCGCGGAGATCGACGGCCAGATGAAAACGCTGGACTCGAAAGAGTTTCGCGTGAAAATGGTGCCGGACCCGACCATGAAAGTGGGCGTGAGCAAAGGCCCGACCATGAAAGTGGCAGAGTTTAAAGCGCAGCAGGGCCTTCGTGCAGACCTGGAAGACTTTGTGTTCGACGGCGTGCGTTATGCCGTGGTAGGCTACCGTATGGCGATCGATTCAAGGGGACGCGAGTATGTTGAAGGAGAAGCGACCTCCGAATACTGGCCCAAATCCCCTGAGATCACGCAGGCGATCCGTACGCTGAAGCCCGGCGACCTGGTGTACTTCGAGAACATCAGGGTAAAAGGCCCGGACAACAAAGTACGTTCCATGCAGAATATCAGTTACAAGCTTAATTAACAATACAAATTAATTACTGGGCTATGCGAGCAGTAATATTGAAACAAATCAGCTGGGGTGCATTTTTAGCGATCATGCTGGCTTCTGTAACGGCAGACGCGCAAAGCCGCCGCCGCCGCGGTACTCCGCCGGCCGAGGAACAGCAGCAACCGCAACAGCAGCCTGTTACCAATCCCGCTACGGGACGACCTGTAACCGTGCCCGCCGCACCGGCAGGCACCGATCCGGCTACCATGCAGCAGCAGGCGCCCCCGCCGTCTTTACGGCAGGATGGCGTAGGCACGCCCGTGGACACGCCGCGCAAGTCGCTCCGCATCGACGGCGTTTCCGAGAAAAGCCCGATCCGCGACCGTGTGCCCATTGCATATGATCACATCCGCGAAGACGACAAGTTCTGGGAAAAACAGATCTGGCAGGTGATAGACGTTCGCGAAAAAATGAACCTTCCCTTCCAGTACAACGTGGAAGACGAAACAGGTGTGAACCAGCTGCTGATCAATATTCTGCTCAATGCGATCCGGACGAAGGAA
>JBQCFV010000332.1:0-2524 GCA_051958695.1 Chitinophaga sp.
CATTTTTGTTCGAGTATCGGTTTTACCAGATGATCGTACACCACTGCCTGCGTGATGGGAATGGCCCTGGGTTTGGGCGTGACCGGCGCCAGCAGGAAATCGTCCCCATGCGTGAGGTTCGCCCCGAAATGCCCGGTAACCGCCATAGACACGAGCAGCAGCGCGCCGCCCGGTTTCAGCAGCCTGTTGCGCGAAGGCGTTTCTTCCTTCACCTTCGTGCTCCTGTACCAGTACATCGCTGTTGCGATCCAGAGCACGGTGATGCCCGCCCATTTGTGCCAGGTAAGCATGCTGCCGCCATAGCCATCTTCGCGTGAAAGAATGATGCCCATGATCACGGACACGGCGGCGGTCAAAGTTCCTGCCAGCCAGAGGCCGTTGAGCAGCCCGCGGTCTTTGAACTTCATAAAGTCCATCGCCACGGCGAGTATGATCAGCACGATGGGAAAATGCAGCAGCAAAGGATGCATCCTGCCCGCTACCTGCAGCCAGGCGGGGATTTGCAGTTGCTGATAAAAAATGAGCAGGACAAGGATAAAGATATTACAGGCGATCAGCGCATTGTCAGCGATCTTTTTCAACATGCTACACGCGTTTGAATTTATAGGGATATACCTTGTCTGACGCCCATTGCGCCACGTATACGTTCTCTTCGTCGTCTACCAGCACGTCGTGCGGGTGGTACAATATTTTTTCGGCCTGCTGCATGGGCTGCAGCTCGCCGTTCCTGTATACCGGTTCAGTGCCGCCGAGGTTGGACACTACTTTATTATTCCTGTCGAGGATAGTGATAAAACCGCTGCCGGCCTTGCCCATATCGGGTGAGCGGAGCACGGCGGCGTACAGGTGATCGCCTTTGATCACCGGGCGGCATACGCAGGCGCCGGGCAGCATGATCTTTTCCTGCAGCTCTCCCGTCATGCTGAAACGTTTGAAGCAGTTGCGCGTGCGGTCGGTCACCAGCAAGGTGGGAGCGCCGTTGCGGGTATCGATGGTGATGCCGTGCGCGTTGTCCAGGTGTTTGTCGCCTTCGCCGCGGCCGCCGAAGAAATTGAGCAGCTTGCCGGAAGCGTTGTAATGGAGCACGTATTGCGAGCCGTAGCCATCGGCGATAAAAAAGTCGCCGTTGTCCGCCACGATGGTTTCCGTAGGTACGAAGGCTTCTTTCTTTTGATATACGCCACTGTCTGCCGGGTAATCGATGGTGAGCAGCACTTTCCCGTCCAGCGTGGTTTTGAACACCTGGTGACGTTCGGTATCGGTGATGAACAGCGTGCCTTCGGGGGACAGCGTGAGGCCGTGCGCGCCGGGGAACTCATGGCCCCAGCTGCTGAGCAGCTTCCCGCTTTTATTATAGATGAGCACGTTGTTCTTCGTTTCGTTGGTGAGCAGGAACACGCGGCCTTTTTTATCCTGTATCATCTCATGGCAGTCTTTCACGGGGAAACGCGCGGGATCGAGCTTTCCCCACTTGTTGTCCAGCCGGTACCGCATGTTGTTATGACCGTATACGTCGCCGTTGTCGCGGGCGAAAAGACCCTGGCTGATGTAGAACGAACCGCCGGCGATGGCGGCGGAACGCAGGAAGTTTCTTCTGTTCATATGGTTATGCTATCAAGGCTTTTATAACGGTGCCACTCACGTCCGTGTGGCGGTAACGGCGGCCGAGATGTTTGTAAATGAGTTTTTCGTGATCGAGACCCATGAGGTGCAGCACGGTTGCCTGGAAGTCGTGCACATGCACGGGATCTTTGGTGATGTTGTAACCGAAGTCGTCGGTTTCGCCGTATACCAGCCCCGGTTTGACGCCGCCGCCCGCCATCCATATGGAGAAGCAGCGCGGGTGATGGTCGCGGCCATAATTCTCTTTCGTCATTTTGCCCTGGCTGTAATTGGTGCGGCCAAATTCGCCGCCCCAGATCACGAGCGTTTCGTCGAGCATGCCGCGTTGTTTCAGATCGGTTACCAGCGCCGCGGACGCCTGGTCTACATCGAGCGCCTGGTTGGCCATTTCTTTCGGCAGGTTGCCGTGCTGGTCCCAGCCCTGGTGGTACAGCTGCACGAAACGCACACCGTTTTCGCTGAGCTTGCGCGCCAGCAGGCAGTTGGAGGCGAAGGTGCCGGGCACGAGACAGTTCGGCCCGTATAATTTGATGATATCGTCGGGCTCTTTGCTGAGATCGGTGATGTCGGGCACCGCCGTTTGCATGCGGTACGCCATTTCGTACTGCTGGATCTTGGCGCTGATCTCGGGATCGCCAAATTCGCCGTAGGCGAGGCTGTTCAGCTCGGAGAGCTTGTCCAGCATCTTGCGGCGGCCGGTGGAATCCATGCCGTCAGGATTGTTCAGGTAGAGTACGGGGCTTTCGCCGCTGCTGAACTGCACGCCCTGGTGTATGCTGTCGAGGAAGCCGTTGGTCCAGAGCTTGGAATACACGCCCTGCCCATTGCCTTTGCCGCGCGAAAGCAATACGCAGAACGCGGGAAGATTTTTATTCTCGCTGCCGAGGCCGTAGCTGAGCCA
>JBQCFV010000333.1:0-4354 GCA_051958695.1 Chitinophaga sp.
GCGAGACGTACATCCAGGCTGCTTTCGTTGCTTGCCACCGCTACGTTAGCGGGCTCATAGCCTACGTAGGACACGCTGACATCAAGCTTCTTGTTGGGTTCCACGCTCAATGCAAAGTTGCCCGCGGTGTCGGTTACAGCCGCTTTGTCGGAGCCCTGCACGCGGATGTTCGCGCCGATGATGCGTTCGCCGCTTTCGGCGTCTACCACGCGGCCGCTGAGGATGCGCAGGTCGTTTTCTTCGGAATAACGGCGGTATTTGGATTCAGCGCCGCCAACGATGCCTTCAACCTTATTGCCCTGGGCCAGCGCCTTGCGTTTCGCGATCTCCGCGTTGTAAGCGGCAAACGAGGAGTCCGTTCGCGCGCGGCCGATCAGGAAGGTATCCACGTTGATGCTTCCCGTCAGTTTTCTTTTTGCCTGCAACGGCGGTCTTACGGTGACCGTTTGCTGCCGGGCGGGGGCAGGCGCGTAACCGATGGTGATGGACTTCGAAGCGGACGGCGGAGGGGCCGTTTTCGCTTTCAGCAATTCTTTTTTGTAAACGGCAGCTACTTTTTCACCACTGGCCTTGTCGAGTGTGATCTCCGGCGCATGAGTGCGCGTTTGGGCGGGTTTTTCGGCGGCGGAGTGCTCCGCTTTTACGGCCGGTGTATTTTTCGCGATGGATGGCGCAACCGGCGAATCTGCCGCTGCGGCCTGGCTGTCCTGCGCTTTGGCCATCGCGGCGCCATCCACCAGCCCTGTATCGGCGGCAGCGCTGGTATCAGCTTTTGGGACCTGCGCAATATCCTGCACTTGCGGGCCTCTGTTCAGCAGCAGCAAACCGCCTGCGGTTAAAATAACGAGCACGACGGCGGCAGCGGCCCAGCGGTAATCGAGGCGGCGTATTTTGCCTTTTTCCGCGGGAGCAACGGGTATAGCCGGGTCTTTTTCGCCGGTGCGGAGCCTTTCTTCGAGACGGGAACGGAGGTCCGCTACGGCCGCCGACTGATCCGGGTATTGGGCATATCCCTCCAGCGCGTCCGCCAGCAACGGATCGTCAAGCGCCTGCTTTTCAAGCGCATGCATCGTTCTGTCGTCCAGCTCGCCGGCGAGGTACCGGCGGATCAGGTCCGCAGTTGGTTTGATATGTTTTTCGTTATCCGCCATCAGTTCTTTTCCATGCAGATTTTCAGGTTCCGCTTGCCGTTCTGTATATAACTTTTCACTTTCGTCATTTCATAGCCCGTGATCTCGGATACCTCGCGGTAGCTTTTTTCCTGCAGGTAAAACAGGTTTACGCTGCGTTTCTGCTCTTCCGGCAAGGTTTCCAGGCATTTTTCCATTACCTGGAGGTTCGCTTCCAGGTTAAATCCATTGTCAGGATGATTATTTTCGCCGGATTCCATAAAACCGTTGTCGTCTATGGAAACGATCCGTCCTTTCTGCGCGCGGATCTTCATCAGGCAATGGTTGCGGCTCAGCACGTGCAGCCAGCCGCGGAAGTGCTGGATCTCGTGGTTCTTCACCTTTTCGACCAGCTCTTCGAATATCTGCATCACCGCGTCTTTGCTGCTTTCTTCGTCGAGGTATTTGAGGCAGACGCCGTACACGAGGTCCATATACCGCTCATATAATGCCGCCAGGTAATCCAGCCGGCCGGTTTGCCTGTATTCCCGCACCAGCGTAGCGTCGTCGGCTTCCTTCATCATATGTTGCTGCAAAAAGGGCATCTATGTTGGCAATACTACAAAAAAAAGGCTGCATCCGTTGCGGACGCAGCCCTGTTTATATCGTAAAAATGTGATCAGTGACGGAAGTGGCGCATGCCGGTGATCACCATCACCATGCCGTTCTCTTTGGCGAAGGTGATGGAGTCGTTGTCGCGGATGGAGCCGCCTGGCTGGATCACGGCGTTGATGCCTTCCGCATGGGCGATGCGAACGCAATCGTCGAAGGGGAAGAACGCGTCGGAGGCCATCACGGCGCCTTTCAGCTCAAAGTTGAATTGTTTGGCCTTTTCGATGGCATGACGCAGCGCGTCGATGCGGGAGGTCTGGCCGCAGCCTTTGCCTACGAGCTGGCGGTCTTTCACCAGTGCGATGGCGTTGGATTTCAGGTGCTTGCATACGATGTTGGCAAACTCGAGGTCGGACTTCTGGGCATCGGTGGCGGGTTGTGCGCCGGTATCGTTCCAGCTGCTGAAGCTGCCTTCGTCGTTATCCTGCACCAGCACGCCGTTCAGCACGTTCTTGAACATTTTGTCCGTTTTCAGCGGCTGTTTTTGCAGCAGCAGGATGCGGTTCTTTTTGGCCTGGAGTATTTCGAGCGCCGCGGGCTCAAAGCCGGGCGCGATGAGTATTTCGAAGAAAATTTCGCTGATCGCTTTTGCGGATCCGGCGTCCACCGGCTTGTTGCATACGAGCACGCCGCCGAAGGCGCTTTCCTTGTCGCCTGCCAGCGCGGCTTCCCAGGCTTCGGCCAGCGTGGGCCTGCTGGCGATGCCGCAAACGTTGGTGTGTTTGATCACGGCGAAAGTGGTGTCGCTGAACTCGGCGATCAGCTGTACGGCCGCGTCTACGTCCACCAGGTTGTTATAGGAAAGTTCCTTGCCGTGCAGCTTGTCGAACAGGTCGTTGAGGTTGCCGTAGAAAACACCTTTCTGGTGCGGGTTTTCGCCATAGCGGCAAACCTGGCCCTGCGGCACGGAAAGCTGAAAATAATCTTTTTCGCTGTCGCGCAGCCACCAGGAAGCGATGGCCACGTCGTACTGCGCGCATACTTCGAAAGCTTTTGCGGCGAAGCCCTTGCGCTGTTCCAGCGTGGTGGCCCCATTGCCTTCCACCAGCGCTTTTTCAAGGTCGGCGTACTGGTTTTTGGAAGCGACGATCACCACGTCTTTATAGTTCTTGCCTGCGGCGCGGATGAGGGAAACGCCGCCGATGTCGATCTTTTCGATGATGGCCTGCTCTTCGGTAGTGCTTTTAACGGTCTCTTCAAAGGGGTAGAGGTCCACGATCACGAGGTCGATCTCGGGGATCTCATATTGGGCAAGCTGCTCCAGGTCCTGCGGATTTTCCCTGCGGGCGAGGATACCGCCGAATACTTTGGGGTGGAGGGTTTTCACGCGGCCGCCCAGGATGGAGGGATAAGCGGTGAGGTCTTCCACGGCCACGCATTTTACCCCCTGCTCTTCGATGAACTTCTGCGTTCCGCCGGTGGAGTAAATGGTTACGCCCTGCTGGCCCAATGTTTTCACGATATTCTCCAGGTTATCCTTATAGAAAACGGAGATCAAAGCCGATTTGATTTGCTTTTGCATGCACAATAATGATTAGAGATTTACAACAAAGGCCCCCTGTTCAGGAACCGAAAAGCAGCGCAAAGGTAGTTCGTTGCAGGCATTTTTCCATTTTCTGCGTTGGAAAGCTGAATTGGAGCCGTCAAAAACAAGCTGCTCGTATATAAAAAAATCCTGCAACCGGCTGATATCGACCTTGGGATTATGTGACAACAATATGTAATCTATTTTGATCTTTTTTGGGGGAGGATGCGCATGCTGCAGGTTGGCGGTGAGTATAAGCAGGCGTTTGCCGGCAAAGGAAAGAAGGTAACTCTGCCGGGCGTACGAAATTGAGGGAAACGTATTTCTTTGGTGCGCAGGGTTGGAGCTACTGTCCTTCGTTTCCTCTACCGGCCCGGCTGAGGAGGCGGACGGGCCGTTGTCGTTTAATTCCTGTAAAGGTAAACGCACCGATGGAAATAGACCGCTTCCCTTCACCTCCATCGCCAACTGCGAAGCCGCCAGCACCGGGTGTTCCAGCCCCGCGCTATCACCCGTCCGCCAGCTTTTCCTTCCTTCCACATATTCCACCACCGTGAGCTTCGGCAGGTTGTATATCACCAGCAAACGCTGCCGCTGCCGGCCTATCCGCTGCACCGCGCCATACGACACAAAAACAGTCATCAGGCCAAGCGCCCACCATAGCCCGGTTTTTCTTTTCAGCAACCATGCGGCCACAACGGCGATGGTAATGCCATAAAGCAGGAACATCTGCGTCATGTTCATCGCAATGCCGTTGATCACCGCTCCCGGTATGCCGTCGATCCATTGGATGAGCGTGTTCATCGCGAAGATGCCCCATCCCAGCGCCTTTCCCACCAAACCGGCCACCACCGGGGCTTCCGCGATCATCATCAAAATGATCTCACCATACAGCAGCAGCGTGGAAAGCGGCACCGCCACGATGTTCGCCAGCAAAAAATAATTCGGGAACTGGTGGAAATACAACAGGCACACGGGCCAGGTGAACGCCTGCGCCGCCAGCGATACGGCTACCATCTGCCAGAGTTTGTCCAGCCATTTGTTAGGG
>JBQCFV010000334.1:0-5274 GCA_051958695.1 Chitinophaga sp.
TGTTCCTCGGGGCGGTAACCACCGTTCAAACGGCTTACCAGCTGGTAAGCGGCTTCATCCCGAAGTCCACCATCGCGCAGGTGGTGAGAGACACCCTGATACTTGAGCTGGCGCCAACCCTGGTGTGTATCGTGCTCGGCGGGGTGGTCGGCTCAAAGATCGCTTCAGAGCTGGGGAACATGCGCATATCCGAGCAGATAGACGCGCAGGAGATCATGGGCATCAATACAAAAGCCTACCTGATCGGTCCCAAGATACTCGCCGCTATCATCACTATCCCCGCCTTGGTAGTGATCGCCGCGTTTCTCGGCATTTTCGGCGGGCTGGAAGCGGGCAAGATGAGCGGCATCATTTCCCACGAACAGTTCATGCAGGGGCTCAGGGCCTCGTTTGACGGGTACAACGTGTTCTTTGCCCTCAGCAAGGCCTATACGTATTCCTTCATTATTTCCAGCATACCCGCGTATTACGGCTATAACGTTACCGGGGGCGCGCTGGAGATCGGGCGCGCAAGCACGACCGCCGTGGTGGTGAGCTGCGTACTGATTTTGTTTGCAGACTACGCGCTGGCCGCACTGCTGCTTTAATAACCACAAGACACGAACAGATGATAGAACTGAAAAACATCCGGAAGAGCTTTGGAGACAAGGAGATACTCAAAGATGTGTCCGCCAACATGGAGCCGGGGAAAACCAACCTCATCATCGGCGCCAGCGGCAGCGGCAAAACCGTGCTGATGAAATGTATGGTGGGACTGATAAAAGTGGACAGCGGTACGGTGCTTTACAACGGGCAGGACTTTACCGCCATGAACGATGTGGAAAAGAAACCTATCCGGCAGGAAATAGGCATGCTGTTCCAGGGTTCCGCCCTGTTCGACAGCATGACCGTGGAGCAGAATGTGATGTTCCCGCTGGACATGTTTTCCAACATGAGCTACAAGGAACGCCGCAAACGCATGCAGGAATGTCTTGACCGGGTGGAGCTGAAAGACGCCAATAAAAAATTTCCCGCCGAGATCTCCGGCGGGATGAAAAAGCGTGTAGGCATCGCCCGCGCCATCGTGCTTAATCCAAAATACCTTTTCGTGGACGAGCCCAACTCAGGCCTCGACCCGCAGACCTCGCTCGTAATAGACAAGCTCATCAAGGACATTACCGTGGAATATAACATCACCACGGTGGTGAACACCCACGACATGAACACCGTGATGGAATCCGGCGACCATATCATCTACATGCACCAGGGCAAAAAACAGTGGGAAGGCAGCAATGAAGACATCATCTTCAGCGAGGACCGGTTGCTGAACGACTTCATCTTCGCGTCCGAGTTTTTCCAGGACATCAAGGAGATGCGGAAGATGGAAATGTTCCGCGACAAGAACTGGCGGGCCAAACACACCGGTAGCGGCAACAAATAGTTAATTTTCTTCAACTAAATGCCCTTTCCTTTACTTTTTCGCCCTTATCCTTTATTTTTGCCCCACCTTAACGTAAAAAAATTAATTAAATCAAGCGCGATGAGTGTTTTAGTAAATAAGCATAGTAAAGTGATCGTGCAGGGATTTACCGGAACTGAAGGTACTTTCCATGCCACACAAATGATTGAGTACGGCACCAACGTGGTAGGTGGCGTGACCCCCGGGAAAGGCGGCAGCAGCCACCTGGACCGCGCGGTATTCAATACCGTGGCTGAAGCCGTAAAGGCGACGGGCGCGAATGTATCCATCATCTTCGTGCCGCCGGCATTTGCTGCGGACGCGATCATGGAAGCCGCCGACGCGGGCATTGCGCTGGTAGTATGCATCACGGAAGGCATCCCGGTACAGGATATGGTGAAAGCCAAGAATTACCTGGTAAATCATAACACCCGCCTGATCGGCCCGAACTGTCCGGGTGTGATCACCGCGGAAGAAGCCAAAGTAGGCATCATGCCGGGCTTCATCTTCAAGAAAGGCCGTGTGGGCATCGTGTCCAAATCAGGCACCCTCACTTATGAAGCGGCAGACCAGGTGGTGAAAGCCGGCCTGGGCGTATCTACCGCCATCGGTATCGGCGGCGACCCGATCATCGGCACCCCCACCAAAGATGCGGTGGAACTGTTGATGAACGATCCCGAGACCGACGCGATCATCATGATCGGCGAGATCGGCGGCAGCATGGAAGCCGAAGCGGCAGAATGGATCAAGGCAAACCCGCGCAAACCGGTGGTAGGCTTTATCGCCGGCCAAACCGCGCCTCCGGGCCGCCGTATGGGCCACGCCGGCGCCATCATCGGCGGTGCGGACGATACCGCTGCTGCGAAAATGAAGATCATGCGCGCCTGCGGCGTTCACGTAGTGGATAGCCCGGCAGACATCGGAAAGAAAATGGCCGAAGTGCTGAAAGGCGTACCTGCCTGAGGTGTTAGGTTGTGAATAGATTAGGCCCCGTTGCGGAATGCAGCGGGGCTTTTTTTTGTGGGGACGGAGGTGTTAACGCTTTTGGATTTTTGGGCTTTTCTTTGGTATTTAAGAATGATAAGGTGTTAACACCTTCGGATTTGAGAACCTTTCCTTGATGTTTTTGGGTTTGATGAGGTGTTAACACCTGCGCGCCTGAAAAACACAATCCCCCTAAACATTACCTTTGCACTGCTTTATGCATACATACGACTACATACTCGTAGGCCAGGGCATTGCCGGTACAATGCTCGGCTGGCACCTGCAGCAGGCCGGGCAGCAGGTGCTCGTGTTTGACGACGCCCGCCCCGCCAGCGCTTCCCGCACCGCCGCAGGTATCATCAATCCCGTATCCGGTAGAAAGTTTGAAGTGGCCTGGCTGTACGATACTATTTACCCCTTCGCGGAACGCACATACCGCGCCATGGAAAACGCTTTGCACATCGGTTGTTTCCACGAAAGGAACATCTGGAACGTGTGGCCCTCTGCGCAAATGCGCGATGCGTTCGCCGCCTGCACTACACCATATTCATATCAGCCGCCGGAATTGCGATACACGAACGAGCTGCAGCAGCCATTCGGCGCAGGTATCGTGAAGGGCGCGAACGTACAGCTGAGCGCATTGCTGCCCGCCTGGCGCGCTACCGCCGATGTGCGCACGGAACGTTTCGACACGGATAAGCTGATACTGAAGGAAGAAGGCGTGGAATACGAAGACCTCCAGGCCAAAGCCGTCATTTTCTGCGAAGGTGTGGAAAGCCCGCGCAATCCCTGGTTCGGCAAGCTGAAATTCCTCCCCAACAAAGGCGAAGCCCTCATCGTACAATTGCCGTTCCGGACGAACGATATCCTCAAAAAAAGCATTACCGTCGTGCCGCTGGACGATGACGGCGAAAAAGAAGGCGATGGCCGTTACTGGGCTGGCGCCACCTTCTCGTGGGATTATACCAATACAGCACCTACCCACGCCGCCCGTGAAACGCTGGAAAACCAGCTGCGGCAGCTGCTGAAAACGGATTTCGAAGTGCTGGGCCATATCGCGGCCATCCGCCCTTCCGGTCCGGACAGAAGGCCCATGGCCGGTCTTCACCCACGTTTCCCGGAGGTGGGCATCTTCAACGGCATGGGCTCCAAAGGCTGTTCCCTCGCGCCCTGGGCGGCAGACGCTTTCACCGCCAATTTGCTCCGGAAAGCCCCGCTGCCGGCGGAAATAGATATTAAACGGTATTTTAATGCCTTAAGGTAGATTTTCAGCGGTCGAGTCCTTATCTTTGACCTCCTTATCAAAAGAAAAGCATAGTATACAATGTACAGATCGCACACATGTGGAGAATTGCGCATGGAGCATGTAGGCCAGCCGGTTACGCTGGCAGGATGGGTGCAAACCGTCCGCAAGTTTGGAAGTATCACATTTGTTGACCTGCGCGACCGCTACGGCATCACGCAGCTGCTGCTGGGCGAATCGCTCAACGCGCAGCTGGACGCGCAACCCCTGGGCCGCGAGTTCGTGATCCAGGTGAAGGGCGACGTTACCGAACGCACTGCCAAAAACAGCAACATCCCCACGGGGGACATCGAAATAACCGTTTCGGAATATACGGTGCTCAACGGTTCCAAAACGCCGCCCTTCACCATCCAGGACGAAACGGACGGCGGCGACGAACTGCGCATGAAATACCGTTACCTCGACCTTCGCCGCAACATCGTCAAACAAAACCTTGCCCTGCGCTACCGCGTGAACCGCTCCGTGCGGAACTTCCTCGACAGCCGAGGGTTTATGGACATAGAAACCCCGGTGCTCATCAAATCCACTCCGGAAGGCGCCCGCGACTTCGTAGTGCCCAGCCGTATGAACCCCAATCAGTTCTACGCGCTGCCCCAATCGCCGCAAACGTTCAAACAGCTGCTCATGGTAAGCGGCTACGACCGCTACTACCAGATCGTGAAATGTTTCCGCGACGAAGACCTCCGCGCCGACCGCCAGCCCGAATTTACGCAGATCGATTGCGAAATGAGCTTCGTGGACCAGGAAGACATCCTTTCCACTTTCGAGGAAATGACCAAACACGTGTTCCGCGAGATCAAAGGCCTCGAGTTTCACGAACCGTTCCCGCGCATGACCTGGGACGATGCAATGAAATACTACGGCAACGACAAACCGGACATCCGTTTTGAAATGAAGCTCGTAGACCTCGGCGAAACCGGCCGCGGCAACAGTTTCAAAGTATTCGACGATGCGGAGCTGATCGTGGGCATCAACGCTTCCGGCTGCGCGGAGTATACCCGCAAGCAGCTGGACGAGCTGACCGAATGGGTGAAACGCCCGCAGATCGGCATGAACGGTCTCGTATATATTAAATACAATACGGACGGATCGCTGAAAAGCTCCGTGGACAAGTTCTTCAACGAAAGAGGCTTGCAGCTTTTCGCCGACCAGTGCCAGGCAAAGCCGGGCGACCTCATCCTGATTCTTGCAGGCAAAGAAGAACGCACCCGCAAAGCCATGAGCGAGCTGCGCCTCGAAATGGGCGAGCGTCTTGGTCTTCGTAATAAAGACGAGTACAGACCCCTCTGGGTGATCGACTTCCCGCTGTTTGAATACGCCGAGGAAGACAACCGCTGGGTGGCCCGTCACCATCCGTTCACCGCGCCGAAACCCGAGCACATCCACCTGATGGACGACCTTTCGAAATACGGGCAGATCAAGGCCAATGCCTACGACATCGTGCTGAACGGCACCGAGATCGGCGGCGGCTCCATCCGTATCTTCCAGCGCGACCTGCAGGAAAAAATGTTCTCCGCCCTCGGCATGAGCAAAGAAGAAGCCGCGCATA
>JBQCFV010000335.1:0-5539 GCA_051958695.1 Chitinophaga sp.
GCGTCGACCTTCATCGGGCCGAACGAGCCCATGTGCAGCCACATGGTCGACGAGCCGGGGCCGCCGTTGAACAGGAAGGTGACCGGCCGCGCTCGTCCCGGCGAGGGGATCGTATAAGCGACATAGAACATGCTCGCGATCGGCTCGCCCTTCTCATTGCGGATCGTGAGATGTCCGGGCGTCACGGTGTAGGCGAGGGTGCGGCCATGGAAGGGAATCGAGCGCTGGACCGGCTGTGCGTCTTCGTCGACGCTCGCCTTGACGACGTCCTTGTCCTCCTTGGGAGCGTCCGCCTTGCTGTCCTTGGGCGGAACGTCGCCCGCAGCGGCTTGGCCAGATGCGTAAACGGGCGCGCTCAGCACGAGCGCAATGGCGAGCAGAGACGAACGCATCATTGTCCTTTCATCGGGATGGGCCGGCCTTCGACCATGACATAGTCGACGCGCTGAACAGCAGTGGGATCGACCAACGGGTCTCCCTCGACTGCAATCAGGTCGGCGGACTTGCCCGGATCGAGCGTCCCGGTCTCGGCCGAGAGATTCATGAGGTCCGGACCGCCCTTGGTCGCGGCGATGAGAGCATCGCGCGGGGTCATTCCCCCCTTGGTGACCATCAGCGCCAGTTCCTTGTTCGCTTCGGTGTGCGGAGCGACGGCGCTGTGCACCGTGGCCGGGGAAAGGGCCTGCGCGCCGGCGCATACGTACGCCAATGCCGCTGCGAAGGTGAGACTAGCTTGCTTTATGATACAATAAAAATGTTAAGGGTAAGGCCAAGATAAAAACACCGCGGCATTATCAGGGATAAATTGTGATGACCGGCAGACATTTTTCTTAGCTTAGCCTTATGAAACCGATAAAGATCGCGACCGCGCAGTTCGAGCACCGCAGCGGCGACAAAAAATACAACCTCTCCGTGATAAAATCGCTCGCCGCCTCCGCGAAGGCCGATGGCGCCGATGTGATCGCCTTTCACGAATGCTCCCTCACCGGGTATACGTTCGCGCGCCATCTCGACAAACAGCAGATGCTCGACCTCGCCGAGCTTATCCCTTCCGGCGAGAGCATAAAAGCGCTGCAGCAGATCGCCGCCGGGCTGGATATCGTGCTGCTGGCAGGTTTGTTTGAGAAAGACGAACAGGAAAATCTTTTCAAGGCGTACGTATGCGTGGACAAGAACGGGCTGGTGGCCAAATACCGCAAGCTGCACCCGTTCATCAATCCTTATCTCAGCAAGGGCGACCGTTACGTGGTGTTCGATCTGCTGGGATGGAAATGCGGCATCCTGATCTGCTACGACAACAATATCATCGAGAACGTGCGCGCTACTGCGCTGCTTGGGGCAGACATCATTTTTATGCCGCATGTGACCATGTGCACGCCCAGCACCAGACCCGGCGCGGGGTTCGTTGACCCGAAGCTATGGGAGCAGCGTGCAGCCGATCCTACCAGCCTGCGGCAGGAGTTCGACGGTTTGAAAGGGCGGGCCTGGCTGATGAAGTGGCTGCCCGCGCGTGCGTATGACAATGCGGTCTACGCGGTGTTCAGCAATCCGATCGGTCTGGACGACGATCAGTTAAAGAATGGCTGCAGCATGATACTCGATCCATTCGGCGATGTGGTGGCGGAATGCCGGAAGCTCGACAACGATTATGCGATCGCGTTAGTTACGCCGGAAAAATTGCAGCAGGCGGGCGGTTACCGTTACCGCAGGGCGAGGAACCCGGCGTTGTACAGGGATATAATCGGGCGGGAGAATTTGCCCGAGCAAAAGGTCGCGTGGCTGCACAAACAAGACGGATCGGAATAGTTAGTAATGTTTATAAAAAGTGGGGGAATAAAAATTTATTCCGGGAGAGAATCTGTAGGTTTGGTTAACATCAAAAACCGAATACTATGTCTCCCATTGTTGACAAAATTATTCTCACCCTTTGTATCATGGGTTTGTCGTATCCCGTCGTATTGCTTCTTTGCCACTGGATCAGGTTCAGCTGGAGGCTGAACAAGGCGGGGAGGCTGATCAAAAAAAGCAGGCATCTTCCCGATCTGAAACAGCGAAGAGCCTATCGTCTGAAAGCGCTCGATATACTCGAGCAATTGGCCATTGAAGCAGGACTTTAATCTTAAAAAATTGGAAAGATCATTTGTTAACCCGTCCAACAATTCCACCGGTCCCATTATTATTTGCAAAAGCAGTCCGGCTGGGAATATTATTGCCGTCAGTCTTGGGACTGGCTTGCTTTTTATCGCGCGGGATATTCCGGATCATTCGCTGGCCAGATTTTGGCTGACCATGATCTCTCCTGCGGTTTCCGTATTTTCTACCTGGATATGGAGAAAACTGAACTGGTTGTATGCGATGCTTCAGCGGCGCATCACGCAGCTGCGGCTCAAGAAAAAAATCACTTCCGGGATGAAAGCCACTTTGACTGATCCGGACATTCCGGACGAGGAGAAAGAAAAGTTGAAGCGGGAAAGGGCGAAGCTGAAAGTGGAAGCCACGGCGATGCTTATACGTAAGCTGAAAGCGCTCCAGGATGAAGATGAATAGCTTTTTGCCAGGAAACTCTATTGAGTAAGCTGAAAGCAGTTCAGGAGGAAGATGAATAGCTTTTGCAAGGAATTGTATTAAAATGAAAATTCCCCCGATTTACAGAACAATGCAAATCGGGGGAAAAGATTGGTATATGTAAGAGCAGGCCACTTTACGATGTCGAAGCTCTTTAAAAACGCAAACCGTAAAGAATAATACGGTACGCGGCACTTAGCAGTCCGCCTCTACACGCAAATCCAACGAAAGGATCAGAACTGAGGATCGCTTCATCGTAACTTAAATCTTCTCAAACGCCTGCTGCAGGTCCGCTTTGATATCCTCGATATGTTCGATACCAAGGGAAATGCGCAGCAGTCCCGGCTCCACGCCGGCTGCGCGTTGTTCTTCCTCGCTCAGCTGCTGGTGGGTGGTGGTGGCGGGGTGAATGATGAGCGTTCTGGTATCGCCTACGTTCGCGAGGTGATAGATCAGCTGCAGGCTGGCGACGAACTTGTCCGCCGCTTCGCGGCCGCCTTTGATCTTGAAGCTCAGCACGCCGCCGTAACCGTTCTTCAGGTATTTTTTGGCCAGCTCGTGGTAGCGGTTGCCGGGGAGGCCGGGATAGTTCACACGTTCCACGCCGGGATGTTTTTCCAGCCACTCGGCCAGCGCCTGCGCGTTCTCTACCGTGCGCTGCACGCGGAGGCTGAGGGTTTCGAGCCCCTGCAGGAAGTGAAAAGAGTTTTGCGGGCTCAGGGCCGGGCCCCAGGTACGCAAACCGGCCACCCTTGCGCGAATGATATAGGCGATATTGCCAAAGGGACTGTCCGCACCGAACACTTCCCAGAATTTCATGCCGTGGTAGGCTTCGTCCGGTGAGGTGAACTGCGGGAATTTGCCGTTGCCCCAGTTGTAATTGCCCGCGTCCACGATGATGCCGCCAATGCTGGTGCCATGCCCGCCGATCCATTTGGTGGCGGCCTGCACTACGATATTGGCGCCATGATCGATAGGCCGGAACAAATAGCCGGCTGCGGCGAAAGTATTGTCCACCACCAGCGGCAGGTCATGTTTTTTAGCGATGGCCGCGATCTTGTCAAAATCTGGGATGGCAAAACCCGGGTTGCCGATGGTTTCCACATAGATCGCTTTGGTGCGGTCGTCGATCTTTGATTCGAAGCTGGCGGGATCGTCGAGGTCGGCGAAACGCGCTTCCACCCCTATCCTCTTAAAGCTGACCTTGAACTGGTTGTAAGTGCCGCCATAAAGGTAACCGGAGGCCACGAAATTATCCCCGGGCAGGAGGATGTTGTGCAGGGCAATGAATTGGGCCGCCTGGCCTGAAGCTACGGCCAGCCCAGCCACACCGCCTTCCAGCGCGGCCACGCGTTTTTCGAACACGTCGGTGGTGGGGTTCATGATACGGGTGTAAATGTTGCCGAACTGTTTCAGCTGGAACAGGTCCGCCGCATGTTCGGCGCTGTCGAAGGTGAAAGAAGTCGTCTGGTAAATAGGTACGGCAGCTGCTTTGGTCGTCGGTTCCGGCTGGTAACCGGCATGCACTTGCAGCGTCTCAAATCGCAAAGGGGTGTTAGCCATGATGTATGATTTAAAATGATAACGTTTAGTCTACAAAATAACTAGACTTTTCCTTAATTCAAAATAAATCCGGTTTGGGATGAAAAACAGCACCGGACTGAACTGAAAATAAATCCGGTTACGGGATAAAAAACAGCGCAGGGCTGAACTGAAATAAATCGGTTCCGGGGATGAAAACAGAACCAGACTGGATTCAAAATAAACCCATTCCGGGATAAAAAACAGCGCAGGGCTGAACTGAAATAAATCGGTTTCCGGGATGGAAACAGAACCAGACTGGATTCAAAATAAACCCATTCCGGGATGAAAAACAGCGCAGGGCTGCACCGAAATAAATCCGGTCACGGGATAAAACAGAACCGGGCTAAATTCAAAATAAACCCGCTCCGGCATAAAGAACAGAACCGGACCATTCACGAGGAATATCCGGTTCTGCGCTTTGTTCAAAGCGGTGGGAGAAGCTTTGCGTTGTTAATTGATTTTAGTCACCACCAGGTCGTCATAATAAATATAACCGGTGGTGGAGCTCATCCAGTAGCTCTGGCTGCCGCCGCGGAAAGTATGGAAGCTCACCCTGCGGATGAGGCGTTTGCTGTCGTTGGTCGTCCAGCGCATGGCCCTGTCAAGCACGGTGGTGCCGTTGATGATAAGTTTTGCGCGGCCGTTGGTGTTGGAGCCTGTATTGCTTTTGGCATACAGGGTAACGTTGTACGTCTGGCCTTTTACGAGGCTGCCGGAAGAAGGATATTTTACGCCGAAGTTGTCGCCGTACTGTCCGGACTGGTCGCGGTGGTACACGTAGGGATGGAAATACACGTTCCCGTTGTTGTTGTACCACATCAGTCGGAAGCTGCCGCCGTTGCCGTCCCAGCCCGGGTCACCGCCCGTGTTGCCGTCGCCGATCAGCAGGCCGAAACCGAGCTTGCCGCCCCTGCTCCAGTCGAAGGCGCTATGAAAACGGATGGTAAAGCTCACCTGGTATTCGGAGCCGTCGCTGACGTCGATATTGGATATTACGCCGCCCGCGCCGGAAAGCGCGTTAGGCAGCAGCGTGATGCGCAGGTTGCCGTTCGAGATCATGGAACGGCTGGCGTTCCAGCCGGAAATATTCCCAAAATCGGACTCGGCCTGCGACTGCGTATACTGGTTGCCGTGCGTGTAGCTGTTCCAGTTCTCCGAAAAACTGGAATTGATCGACTGGATCCCCGCGGTGGCGGAAGTTTCGTTGTCAAGCGTTACGGGTAGCTCCTGGTCTTCAACCTTGTTCTTTGAACAGGATGTAATGAAAAGCGATAGCGCAAGGGTTACTGCGCCCAAAGCATGAAAGTGGAATTTCATTTGACTCGATTTTTTCTTAACGTGAATAATAGACAAAAAAGCCCATCGGGCTTAATAGGTGAACTTCTCCCAT
>JBQCFV010000336.1:0-6823 GCA_051958695.1 Chitinophaga sp.
TAGCCGATCACTTCCATGGTGGCCTTGTCGGTTTCCACTTCGGCAATAACATCGTCGGACTTTACGGTATCGCCTACCTTCTTATGCCATTCCGCAATCACCCCTTCGGTCATCGTATCACTTAAAAGGGGCATTCTGATAACTTCTGCCATAGTGTTTCTTCGAAATTTTGCCCAAACCTACATGTTTTTGCGCAAAAACGCAACGCATGCGGGAGGCGGGCGTTTAAAAAATAACCCTTTCCCTGCGGGGAAACGGTCTAAAAATCAAGTTCCATGTTCAGCCTGTCTTTCAATTCTTTCACAAGCGGGTACTTTTCGGCCATGCGTGCGAACTGCTCGCGGCTTGAAAGCGGCGCGGGGCCTATATCTGCCGTTTGCTGCTGGCTTTCGTCCAGCTGTAGGGTGAGAATGAGGGTGTTGTTGCGGAATTTCTGCTTGAAGAACTCGGATATTTCGAGCTTTTCCTCTTCCATGAACCGGTACTGTACAATGTTCCGGCTGATGATGCAGATCTCTTCGGGGCCCAGCATGGCGGTTTGGGCCAGCTGGAGGTTGCTTACCACGGTCATTTTGTTCGCTTGCCTGAACCGGTCGATGAACTCGTCCCAGTACACGGAAATAGCGCCGGCAGTGAGCGGGATGTGATTGGCCGAAACCGCGGGGGCTGGCTGCTGTTTGGCGGCCAGGGCCTCTTTCATGGCGGCAAGACCGGTGAGCTTGGGCCTGGCGGCGCCGTTGTCGGGAGCGGCAGGCTGCGAAGACGAAGACATTCCGGTACCCGATGCCGTAGCAGCGGGCTGCGCGGGTGCTGTATATTGTTGGGAAGCGCCAGTTCCGGTGTTTTGTGGTGAGGATGCTGGGGAAGTGTCTTTCCCCGCCTGGGTTGCACCGGTTCCGGCGTAGTTCGCTGCGGAAGCATCTCTGCCCGGTTGTGTCGCACCTGCTCCGGTATAGCCTCCCGTCTGCGCCGCCCCCTTCTCCACTTCAATCGTCAGCCGCGGCTCCTGCGCGGCGATCGTTTTGCTGGTAGCGGGTTTGCCGTATACCGGCTGCGGGAACGGGGCTCTCAGGCGCTGGGGCGCGCCTTCAGGTATCAAATTTTTTTTTACCACTTCGCCGGTCTGGTCGTTGCTCACGAGCGTTACGGCCTGTTGCAGGTAACAAAGCCTGATAAGGGCCATTTCCACATGCAGCCTTTTATTGCGCGCCATCCGGTAACCGGTCTCGGTTTCGTTGAGCAGCTGCAGGGCGGTTACGAGGTAAGCGGAGCTTACGCGGCCGCTCATCTGCTTGTAACGGTCTTTCAGGTTGGCGCTTACTTCCATGAGGTGCAGCACCTTCTCGTCCTTGCACACGAGCAGGTTCCGGAGGAACTCCGCCCATCCGCCGAGGAAATTGTCCCCTTCAAAACCTTTCTGCAGTATCTCGTCGAAGATCAGCAGCGCGCCTGCTATATCCTGCGTGAGCACGGCTTCCATGACGCGGAAAAAATAATCGTAGTCGAGGATGTTGAGGTGCTCCAGCGTGTTCTGGTAAGTGAGATGGCCGCCGGTGAAGCTCACGATCTTGTCCAGCGTGCTGAGGGAATCCCTCATGCAGCCGTCCGTTTTCTGAGCTATCAGGTGAAGGGCGTCGCCTTCGGCGGTCATATGTTCCTTGGTCACGATCTCCTGGAGATGGTCCACCGTGTCCTGTATGGTAATGCGTTTGAAGTCGAATATCTGGCACCGGCTGAGAATGGTGGGCAGTATCTTGTGCTTTTCCGTGGTGGCGAGAATGAAGATGGCGTAAGACGGCGGCTCTTCCAGCGTTTTCAGGAAAGCGTTGAAGGCCGACGAACTGAGCATGTGCACCTCATCGATGATGTATATCTTGTATTTGCCGGCCTGCGGGGCGAAGCGCACCTGGTCCACCAGTGTACGGATGTCGTCCACGGAATTGTTGGACGCGGCGTCCAGCTCGTGGATGTTGAAGGAGCTGCCTTCGTTGAAGGTGCGGCATGAATTGCACTCGTTGCAGGCTTCGCCATCGGGCTGAAGGTTCTCGCAGTTGATGGTTTTGGCCAGGATGCGCGCGCAGGTGGTTTTACCCACGCCGCGGGGGCCGCAAAACAGGAAGGCATGGGCCAGCTGGTTGTTGCGGATGGCATTTTTGAGTGTGGTGGTGATATGGGCTTGCCCGACTACCGTGGAGAAATTCTGCGGACGGTACTTGCGGGCGGATACTATGAAATTTTCCATGATGGGAGTCGCTCCTTTCCAAAAGCCGAAAGTAACGCAAAATTCAAAAAGTAAAAAACGAAAAAGCTGGAACCAGCCACCATGGCTCGTCGAGCTATTTCAGGATGGGGTGGCGCTTAAATTCCTTCGTACGGTCGAAGAGGTAGCGGTAAGTGATCAGCCTGCGGCTATGAAAAGTGCCGAGACTTTCGGCCACATTCATCATTTTCGGGTTGAAATCGCCGATCCACTGCATTTCGTATTCGTCGTACAAATGCTGCGCCTGTATCACGTTGGCGCCGCCTTCCACGATCAGGTACGCATCCACGCCCTTGCCCTGGAACTCGGGCACCACGCCGAACACGATGCCGGTGAATTTGCGGCAGGCCCCAGTCATTTTCAGCCAGAGGAACTGCAGCTTTTGCAGCAGCCCGAACTTGCCGCCCATATGTTTGAAATACTGGTTCAGCTCCGGCAGGTTCACCCAGGTGGCGATGGGTTCGTCGTTGTGATACGCGAACCACACGATCCGCTCGTCCAGCACGGGCTTCATCTTTTTGAACAGCATCACGGCCTGCTCTTTGGAAATCTCCTTGCCGCCGCCATGCTGCGCCCAGGCTTTGTTGTACACGGTGGTGAAGTCCTGCGCGTATTTCTCCAGCTCGTTTTTGCGGATGTGCCGCGCGGAAAACGCGGGGTCCTGCGCGATGGCGGCGTGGCGCTCGTAGAATTTGTCCTGGATGCGGTTCTTCACATCCAGCCCGAAGCATATCTGGTTGAAGAAGGGCTGGAAACCGTAGTTTTCGAACAGCTGGCGGTAATACGGCGGGTTGTAGTTCATGCCATAAGGCGGATTGACGAATCCTTCCACCTGCAGCCCCCACCAGCGGTCGCGGTCGCCGAAATTGATCGGTCCGTCCATCGCCCCCATCCCTCTCTCCGCCAGCCATTGCCGCGCGGTGTCGAACAGGAGGCTGGCAGCTTCCTGGTCATTCACGCAGTCAAAAAAGCCGACGCCGCCTACGGGCTGCTCGTCGCCCATGGTCTTGTATTTTTTGTTGACGAACGCGGCAATGCGCCCCGTCAGCCGCCCTTTCTCATCTTTCATCACCCAGCGGATGCATTCGCCAAAGCGGAACGCCTTGTTCTTCGCGGGATCGAACACGTCCTCTATATCCTTGTCCAGCGGCTGGTTCCAGCCTTCGTGACCTTTGTTCAGCGTTACATGTACATCCAGAAATTCCCGGGCCGTGCGGGCGTCGTTTACAACAAATAATTTCATCTGGGCAATTTGGGCAAAAATAAAAGTTATTGCGAGACCGTTATCATGGAAATGCAAATCGTTGGGAATGAAGGCCCGGCGACCCGTACCGTTTAAAATGATGTTCATAATGAAAATCCCCCCATCCGTCACAATTAACGTTTCGTTTAGTATTCCCCGTATAATTTTATGGAATAGTTGAACCCGTGCATCTTGATATCTATGTTGTTAACGAAACCGTGCGAACCGTAAACCAGTAACTGTTTCAACCTAGTATATACCACACACTATTAACCTATGTTTAAGAAAAAATGGTGGCTCATTGCCGCGTTACTCCTCGTTTGTACGATCGCCGCATACCTGGTTTTCGGTAAAAAGGCCGCCGGCCCCAGCGCTGTCGCCAAGGTGAAAAAAGAGAATTTCAGGGACGTTGTGGTCAGCGCCGGAGAGCTGATGGCGGAAAATACCGTCTACATACAGGCCCCCCCGCTGCAAACCTACCAGATCTACGAAGAGGTGAAGATCCAGGACATGGTCACCGAAGGCATCACCGTAAAGGAAGGCGATTTCATCGCCATTCTCGACCCCGCGGTGGTGAACAAAAAGATCGGCGACGTGCAGCTGGAGCTGGACCGTTCCATCACCACGCTTTCGCAAACCTCGCTGGACACTACTTTGCAGATGCGCGAGTCGAGGGACAACATCACGAACCTGCGCTTCCAGATGGAACAGAAAAAGCTCGCGCTGGAGCTGAGCAAGTTCGAACCGCCCGCCACTATCCGCCAGGCGGAGCTGGACCTTGAAAAAGCCGAACGCGACCTGAAGCAGCTGGGCGAGAAATACAAGATCCAGCAAAGACAGGCCACCGCCAAAATGGAACAGGCCGCGCGCGAAGTAAAACGCCGGCAGGACCAGCTTTCCGCATTGGAAGACCTCCGCACGAAATTCCGCATCACCGCACCCAAAAAAGGGCTGCTCGTATACATTCCCGATTACGCCACGGGCGGCAAAAAGAAAGCCGGCTCCGCCCTCCGTTCCTGGGACCCGCGCATCTGCATGCTGCCCGATCTGAGCAGCATGCTCAGCAAAACCTATATCAACGAGGTGGACATCAGCAAGATCAAAAAGCAGCAGCGCGTAGCCATGGGCCTCGACGCGTTCCCCGAAGTAAAGCTCACCGGCATCGTGACGTCCGTGGCCAATATTGGCGAGAACCGCCCCGGCTCCAACGCCAAAGTGTTCGAGGTGCTCATCAAGCTGGACAAAGTGGATTCCATTCTCAAACCCGGCATGACCACTTCCAATAATATCCTTATCAACCAGATACCCGACAAGCTCACCATCCCGCTGGAAGCCGTATTCGGCGAAAAGTCGAAAAGCTTCGTATACCTGCGCCGCGGCAATACCATCGAAAAGCGCGAGGTGAAGCTGGGCAAAAGCAACGACGAAGTCGTGATCGTTGAAAAAGGGCTGGAGGCCGGGGACGAAGTGTATATGTCAGAGCCCGCGTCCGCAAAGGATAACAAACTCGTCGTTTTAAAATAACCTCATAAACCCTGACCTTATGCGAAAATTATGGGGTGCCCGTAATATGAACAATCTCGGCATCGCGCTGGATTCGCTCGTAGCCAACCGGCTGCGGTCTTTCCTGACGGCCCTTGGCATCATCTTCGGCGTGGGCGCGGTAATAGCCATGCTGGCCATCGGCAGGGGCGCGAAAGAAGAGATCATGAACCAGATGAAGCTGGTGGGCGTAAACAACATCGTGATAAAGCCCGTGGTGGAGGATAAAAAGGACGAAGAGGAAAAACCGCCCGCAGAAGCAGGCGGGCAGGAGGAGAACAAAGACAAGAAAAAATTCTCCAAAGGCCTCAGCCTCGACGACGCGCATAGCATTCTCCGCATGGTGCCTACCGTGGAAGCCATCAGTCCCGAAATGATCCTCGATGCGGACGTGATCTACAGCGGCAAAAGCAAAAAGCTGAAAATGGTGGGCGTGGAGCCTTCTTTTTTCGAGCTGAACAATATCGGTATCGCCGAAGGCAGAATGTTCAACCAGGAGCAGCTGCGCCTCGGCGAAGGCGTATGCATCATCGGCGCCGGCGTGAAACGGAAATTTTTTCTCTCCGAGGACGCCGTCGGCAAAACGCTCAAATGCGGGCAGCATTGGCTGAAAGTAGTGGGCGTAACGGACGAAAAGCTGATCAGCAGCGCCACGAAAGAAAATCTCGGCATCAGGGACTACAACATGGACGTGTACGTGCCCATCCAGACCACGCTGCTGCGTTACCGCAACCCCGCCATCCGCGTCCGCGAGCCGCGGGGCTGGGCGGAGGAAGGCCCGCAGAACGTGCCGGACGTGCCTTTGCACCAGCTGGACCAGCTGATCGTGAAAGTGCGGCAGCCCGAGCAGCTCACCGAATCGGCCGGCATCATCAGCCGCATGCTCAGGCGCCGGCATTCCGACGTTACGGATTTCGAAGTGACCATCCCCGAGCAAATGCTGCAGCAGCAACAGAAAACAAAGGACGTGTTTAATATCGTGCTGAGCGCTATCGCGGGTATTTCGCTGCTGGTGGGCGGCATCGGCATCATGAACATCATGCTGGCCAGCGTGCTGGAACGCACCAAGGAGATCGGTATCAGGATGGCGCTGGGCGCGCAAAAGCGGGACATCGTGATGCAGTTCCTTTTCGAAGCCGTGCTCATCAGTCTCAGCGGCGGCATCATCGGCATCCTGCTTGGCGTGGCGGGCGCTTATACGGTGGACAAAGTGGCGGACATCCGCACGATCATCTCTGCCATTTCCATCCTGCTTTCCTTTATACTGGCTTCTTCCGTGGGCCTCATCTTTGGTATCTCTCCCGCACGCAAGGCGGCAAACCAGAACCCAATCGAATGTTTACGACATGCTTAAAATCAGATTTACAATAGCCTGCCTGCTGGGCGGCGCGGGCATTTCGCAGGCGCAGCAGCAGCTGGTGCTGCAGGACGTAGTGGCCATGGCGCAGCGGAACTCTCCCAGCTATTACCGCGCGCAAAGCCGCGCGCTCAATTCGTTGTACGCTTACCGTTATTTCAAGGCGGGCCAGCTGCCGCAACTGGTGCTGGGCGTGAACAACAGCAGCAGCCCCTTCGGCGAAACGGTGGAAGTGCTGCAGCCTGACGGCAAGGTGGAATACGTTCGCCGCTCTACTTCCAATACCGCCGTAAACCTGGGCTTGCGGCAAAACGTGCCCTGGACGGGCGGTACGTTCTCTGTACAGTCCAACCTCAACCGCTTCGACGAGTTTTCCGGCACCACCAAAACGAATTATCTGGCCACGCCGTTTTCCATCAAC
>JBQCFV010000337.1:0-2074 GCA_051958695.1 Chitinophaga sp.
ATAAAAAGGGTCGACCATTTCTTAGGTCGGCACTTTACGAGTTTGCTGCGAATATCTTATTTAACCATCCTCAAGCTGTACGGGTAGCGGTAATGATACACTTTGTTCTCCTGCATAGCTGCGAAGATGGAGAATGCAAGATTAACAGCCCAGATCACCTTGCCAAAACCGACGGTGAAGAAAAACTGCGTGTTCCAGTGACCGTGGTACATCACCGGGTCGTTGGTGATAAAATGCGTGAAGGTCCATACACCCCAGGCCATGCCGTTGATGATGTTGAGCGCTACCATCAGCAGGCTTATCGTGATCTGGAAATTTACGGCTTCCTTGCCTTCGATGTCTACGAATTTTGAGTCGTTCCTTTTGAATAGCCAGAGCACCAATGCGCCGATGATATTGCCTACGGGGGAAAATATCGCCTGGCCGATAACACCGCCCAGGTGCACGAGAAAGCCCCAGGTACGGTCGTCTTTTTCGATCCGGATATCTTCGTTTTGCGTGTCCATAATGGATGTCGATTTTGGTGAAAGATCCCCGTAACAACACCCCGCAAAGCTTGTAAGCCGGATTCTGTGCCTTTGCTTTCGCATCGGCCGCTATCATTTATCTGCGACGCCCATCGCTGGGCGCCTGTATCTGCCTACCCTCGGTCATCAGGCGGGCCGCCCTCGAACGACCGTTTACATGGCATTTCAGCACGCAAGGTTTACCCCTGGAACCGGTTACCCGGCTTCAGCGTGGGCTCTTACCCCACGTTTTCACCTTTACCGCGGGTTGCCCCGCGGAAGTAATTTTCTGTGGCACTGTCTGTACGCCTGCTTTACAGGCGCCCCACCCGTTAGGTGGTGCGTTGCCCTATGCTGTCCGGACTTTCCTTCCCTGCCGCTTGCGCGGCAAAGACGATAGCGCCGCTATGCCGGGTGTTGTGGACCGGAATCTGCAAAATTACTTAAAAAATATCTCAGTGGCGCCGTAACCGTAGAACGGGTGGTACTGGTTCACAAAAAACTTCACTTCCGGCACCGTTTTCAGGATGTCGTGCAGCTCGTCGCGCAGCTTTCCCGTGCCCATGCCGTGTATCACGATCATGCTATGCTGGCGCTGGGAAATCGCCAGGTCGAGGTAATGCTGGAACTCGTTGAGCTGGATGGCCACGATCTCCAGCGGGCTCAGGTCACGCCAGTTGTCCGCCAGCCGGTCGATATGCAGGTCGATCTCGTATTTCGCCTCTACCCGCGCGTTTTCTTTCAGCGACTGGAAGCTCGTGAGCGTGGAGAGCTTTTTCTTTTCCACCGGCGTAAACCCGTAATCGTCCTTTTCCTGCCGTAGCGGGTATTTGTCGAACAAAAGGTATTCGATGGTGGCCTTTTCCTGTTTTTTGAGCGTTTCCAGCTGCTGGAAGAGCTGTCTGGCCTTTACTTTCCAGGTTTTCTCAAGCGTTGCGGCCAGTGTGAGGTCGGCTTCCTTCGGGGAAAAGGAAAATTCAAAACGCGGGTTGTCGTTCAGCTGATCAAATTCCAGGTCGGCCAGGTAAAGGCTCTGGAAGGGGAATATTTCCTGCTTCAGCTCGAGAAAAAGACTGTTGCCCAGCCATATTTCGAAGTGAAAGGTATAAGCGTGGTTGGTGTCGTTGGCAAGGTGGAATTTCATGTCTTCCACCACGTCGTCGCCAAAAGCGTCCGTTTGCCATACGGGCAGCATGGTGAGAAAAACGCCTCTTTCCGTCCTGTTTGAGCGGGGAACAGGCTTTTCCTTGCGTATCTCTTCGCCGGGCGTTCTTTTGGGCGGCAAAGGGGCCTGTTTTTTGGTAAAACGGTGGAAATAGGGAAAGTCGATCTGGTCCAGGTACACCGGGAACTTCGTGCCGCCTACGTCTACCAGCACCATTTTATCATTGATGATATCCACTACTGTCCCTTCCTCTTTGGACTGGAGCATAAGGATCCTGTCGCCTACTGTATACTTCATAGCAGGCAAAATTAAGCATCCGGCGTTAGTTTTACTTCATCCCGGCAGGGTAATTATCCGGTTCGGGGTGCCTCCGCATATATTCGTCCACCGAAATGCGGCCGCT
>JBQCFV010000338.1:0-6194 GCA_051958695.1 Chitinophaga sp.
TATTAAAGGCGTTGCTGCAGGACGAAGATAACAGCATCGAATACCTGCTAAAAAAGAACGACGTGAACACGGGGTTCCTGGAAGGAAAGCTCAACGAGCAGATCCAGAAATACCCGGTGATAGGCAGCGGGGAAGGGGGACAGGTATTGAGCCGCGAGGCGAACAACGCCATTCTCCGCGCAGGTTCCAGCATCAAGGAATTCAAAGATGAATTTGTGAGCGTGGAACATTTGCTGCTGGGCCTTCTCGGCGGCAGCGACGATACCGCCAAGCTGCTGAAAGACGCAGGGTTGACCGAAAAGGGGCTCAAATCCGCCATCACGGAGCTTCGCAAAGGCGGCACCGTAAATTCCCAAACGGCGGACGCGCAATACAACAGCCTCGAAAAATACGCTAAGAACCTCAACGAACTGGCCCGCGCAGGCAAGCTCGATCCCGTGATCGGCCGTGACGAAGAGATACGCAGAACCCTGCACATCCTTTCCCGCCGCTCCAAGAACAACCCGATACTCGTGGGCGAGCCGGGCGTGGGTAAAACCGCCATCGCGGAAGGTTTGGCGCACCGCATCATCAACAGCGACGTGCCGGACAACCTGCATAACAAGATCATCTACGCGCTCGATATGGGCGCGCTGATGGCAGGCGCCAAATACCGCGGCGAGTTCGAAGAAAGACGGAAAGCCGTTGTAACAGAAGTAAGCGACAGCAACGGCGGCATCATCCTTTTTATCGACGAGATCCACACCCTGATCGGTGCGGGCGCCATGGAAGGAGCGATGGACGCGGCCAACATTCTCAAGCCCGCCCTCGCGCGCGGTGAGCTGAGGGCCATCGGCGCCACCACGCTGAATGAATACCAGAAATATTTTGAAAAGGACAAGGCGCTGGAACGCCGATTCCAGAAGGTGCTGGTGGATGAACCAACGCCGGAGGATGCAATATCGATACTTCGTGGCTTGAAAGACCGTTACGAAAGTCACCACCAGGTGCGTATAAAGGACGAGGCGATCATAGCTGCGGTTGAGCTGTCTCACAGGTACATTACCGATCGTTTTCTGCCCGATAAGGCTATAGACCTGATAGACGAAAGCGCGGCAAAGCTGAAGCTGGAAATGAATTCGATGCCGGAAGAGCTGGATGAGCTGGAACGCCGCATCCGTCAACTTGAAATAGAACGCGAAGCGATCAAACGCGAGAACGATAAAGAAAAGCTCAGCGAACTGGCTGCCGAGATCGCCCGCCTGAGCGAAGAACGGAACACCTTCAAATCCAAATGGCAGCAGGAAAAAGAGCTGGTGGACAAAGTGCAGAACGCAAAAGCCGCCATCGAAGACCTGAAGCTCGAAGCCGAACAGGCCGAAAGGAACGGCGACTTTGGTAAAGTAGCGGAGATCCGCTACGGCAAGATCAAGGAACAGGAAAAGTTAGTGAACGATCTTTCCCAGGAGCTGGGCGCGCTTTCTTCCAGCCATAAAAGACTGCTCAAGGAAGAAGTGGACGCCGAAGACATTGCGGAGAACGTGGCCAAAGCCACCGGCATCCCCGTAACCCGCATGCTGCAAAGCGAAAAGGACAAACTGCTCAACCTCGAAGATGAGCTGCATAAAAGGGTAGTAGGGCAGGACGAGGCCATTGTGGCCGTGGCGGACGCCATCCGCAGAATCCGCGCCGGTTTGAATGATCCCAAGCGCCCCATCGGTTCGTTCATCTTCCTCGGTACCACCGGCGTAGGTAAAACGGAGCTGGCAAAAGCGCTCGCAGACTTCCTCTTCGACGACGAAAGCATGATGACCCGCATAGACATGAGCGAATACCAGGAAAAACATGCCGTAAGCAGGCTGGTAGGCGCGCCTCCGGGTTATGTAGGATATGACGAAGGCGGGCAACTAACAGAGGCCGTTCGACGTAAACCTTATAGCGTGGTGCTGCTCGACGAGATCGAAAAAGCGCACCCCGATACCTTCAACATCCTGCTGCAGGTGCTGGACGACGGCCGGCTTACCGACAACAAAGGCCGCGTGGTGAACTTCAAAAACACCATCATTATCATGACCAGCAACATGGGCAGCCACATCATCCAGGAAAACTTCGAAAAGCTCAACGAAGAAAACCGCGACGAAGTGGTGGATGCAACGAAGGAAGAAGTGATGAACCTGCTGAAACAGACCATCCGGCCCGAGTTCCTCAACCGCGTGGATGAGGTGATCATGTTCCAGCCGCTGTTGCGCTCAGAAGTGAGAGGAATTATTAACATACAATTACAACATCTGCGCGACCTGGTCAGCAAAAATGGCATGATATTGGAATTCTCCGATTATGCGCTGGACTACCTGGCAGAGCAGGGCTTTGATCCGCAGTTTGGCGCCAGGCCGTTAAAACGCCTGATCCAGAAAGAGATCATCAACCTCCTGAGCAAAAAGATCCTCGCCGGCGAGATCGATAAAAGCAAACCGGTGCTCGTGGACGTGTTCGACGGGGTAGTGGTGATCAGGAACGCATAACACAAGTCTATTCTAATACGACGATATACAGTTACAGGTAATACCCGGGTGAATCTTCGCCCGGGTTTTTTGTTTCCGCTTCATTGCTAACAGATTATACAATTATTCAAATTAAAAATTTGTTTAATTTAATATTGGGCGCTATATTGTGCAAAGTACACAAACGTATTGCCTTCATTCATTCGGCAAAAACCTTGGCGGCGCGGCCGGGCCCCGCTGCCTGTAAAGACGTGTTGTTAGGATGATGGGGGTTAAACGGCCTACAGGAAGGGCGCAGGGACCTGCGCCTTCCCCTGTACGGTTCCGGGGCGCTTTGATTTTCCTTACATTTGGAGTATTAACCCGGAAAAACAGCACGTTTATGTACCAGATCGGAGAAAGAGAAATGAAGTTCATGGCCATCGCTATCGAGTTGTCCTTAAAAGGCATGCGCAACGGCGACGGCGGGCCGTTCGGCTCCATCGTCGTAAAGGGGGATGAGGTAGTGGGCGAAGGCTGGAACCAGGTACTGACGCACAACGATCCTACCGCGCACGCCGAGGTAGTGGCCATCCGCGATGCCTGCCGCCGCCTGGGCACTTTCCAGCTTAGCGACTGCGAGATCTACACTTCCTGCGAACCTTGTCCCATGTGTCTTGGCGCTATTTACTGGGCGCGCCCGCAAAGGGTTTTTTTCGCCAACACCAAAGAGGAAGCCGCCGCCATTCAGTTCGACGATTCGTTTATTTACCGGGAAATAGAATTGCCGCACGGGGAAAAGAAAATACCTTTCATCGCTTTCCCGCACGAGGCCGCCAGGGACGTGTTCCGCGAATGGGCGCAGCTGGAGAATAAAAGATTGTATTGACGCGGGTTTACCGCGCCGTTCCGAAATGGAAGATCCAGAAGAAGGCCAGCAGCAGGAATATCACCACCAGCGTAACGATGGCAATGAAGAGATAGGATTCCGACCTTCTTTTTTTGTGCGTTTTTTTGCGGAGTTTTTGCAGCACGTTGTACTTGGCCTGCCGCAGCCAGCCGGGGATCTCGTCTTTCTGTTGAATAGCCGCCAAACCTTCCACCGCTTCGCTGCATAGTTCGCAGTCCTGCAGGTGAAGCTCCACCTCGTGGCGTTCTTCCGCATCCAGTTCCCCCTTCACGTACGCCAACAGCTTATCCTGGCTGGGACAAGCGGTTTCAGTGAATATGTCGGCAAAATGTTCGTTCATATCTTGCAAATGACCGCTATTGCATTTAACTGCAAGTTAGCGTTTATTTTTACTGTACTTTTCCAATAATATCCTGAGGTTCCTTTTTCCGTTCTGTATATAGCTTTTTACCTGTAAAAGACTGTATCCTGTCTGTTCCGTGATCTCCTGGTAAGATTTTTTGTCGAGGTAGAACATGCGCACGCAAACGCTTTGTTCCCTGTTCAGCTCCCCCAGCGCGCGTTCCATGTTTTCGAGCATCGTATCTTTCTGCACGTAAGGCTCGGGAGAAACGTCCTCCTGCCGCGCCGCGCCCGGCATATAATCCTCTTTCAGCTCCAGCTCCTTCTGATGCCGCAACTGCATCAGGCAATGATTGCGCGCCACCTGGGAGATCCAGGCCTTGAAATACACGACGTCGTGTTTGTTCACGTCGGACAATACCTTGAGGAATATCTGCTGCACACTGTCCCGCGCGTCTTCTTCGTTCTTCAGGTATTTCATGCAAAGCCCCAGCAGCAGGATAGCGTACCGGTCAAACAAAATGCCGATCCAGTCGCCGTTCCCGTCGGCTTTATACCGCATCAGCAATTCCTGGTCGCTGAGGTCCTGATATTGTTCGGAGGGATTCACTCCATTAAGATACCTTCTTCTTCCATTTCCATAAAATTTTACCTTTTTAATTTTTTTTTATGAAACTGGGCAGTGTTGTTTTTGGGCTTTGGGCTCAGTCATAAAAAAAAATTAAAAAGGTAAAATTTTTCCCCGGGGAACAGGCCAGGCTCTATCTTAATGGAGTGGGATGGTGTTGGCGGGGAGTAGGAGAAAGTGGAGAAGAGGATGCAGAACGGAATGGAGAAAGGGTGTAGGAGAGAAAAGAGATGCACGCTTCAACATGTTGGCCTGCAGCACTAAGATCACATTTCCCAATTCCTTCACATTCCCGGTGTTACGAGGAAGATTTTCATATGTTCAAATTTTTATAAAAAGCTGAGCACGCGGCCCTGAAACAACACCCGCCCAGTTCTTTTTATAAAAATTTGAACATATGAAAATCCGGGGTCCCCGGCTAATGCTAATTGTTGAGGGATTTGAGGCCGGCTTGCGCCATGGCTTTCATGTTGCCTTCCATTTTGATGATCTCCCTGAAAAGGCGGCGGGCCTTGCCATTCTGGCCTTTGGTTTTGTAGATGATGGCCAGCTGGTATTTGGCTCTTTCGGAATATTTTTCGTTGCCGGAGAGTTTTTTGAACTGGTTGGCGGCTTCGTTCAGGTCGCCTTGCTGCTGGTAGCGCATGGCGGTGCGGAATAACGATTCGTCGCCGGAAATGGTGGGCGGCTGCGGTTCTTCTTTGGGTTTCTTTTCGGCTTCGGTTTTGTTATTGTCGGCGGTGGTTGCGGAGGCCGTATTTTTTGTATGCAGCGGTTCTTCTTCGCGGGTCAGGAGGGCTTTTTCTTTTGGTTCCTGTTTTTGCGGTTCCGTTTTTGGCGGGTGGGCCGCAAAGCGTGTAGCCGTGTCCGTAGCAGGTTTGGAGATACTGTCTTTGGGCGCTTTCTTTTTTAGTGAAACGCTGTCTTTTTTTACCGGTTTGGCATTGGCGTCGATGCCGGCGGTGAGTGCGGCGGTAGTCGTTTTATTGATGGTGTCGCGCGCGGTGCTGTTGTATTGGGTGTGGATCACCAGCGGTTTGGTGTTTGGCCGGTCCGATTGGTAATCCGGGTCGATGGCGGCGGGGGGATTGCTGGCTGGGAGGATGAGCGTTTCGGGCGCAGGGGCGGGCAGCGCGGCGAGCACGGGCCTGTTTTTCAGGTGTTGCTGCAGCAGGAATATGCTGCCGCCGCCGATGGCTACGAACATGATGGCCCAGAAATACGAAAGCAGGCTGTCGCTGGTTTTGCGGGCGTTGATCTTCCGTTGCTGAAGCCGTTTGTCCGGCTTGGGCGGCGGGGCGAACTCGCGGTGGATGAACTGGCTCAACTCGTCCGCAAAATGATTGTAGCGGTCGTGCAGCTGCGGATTGCTGATGGCGTGCAGCGCATCGTGACAAAGATCGCAGTCGATGATGTGCTGTTCCACCAGGTGTTGTTCCACGGGCGTCATGTTGCCGCGGTGATAGCGCAGCAGCTGGTCCCTGCTGATGCAGCGTACGGGGGTAAAGATCTTGAGGACCCTTTCTTGCCTTGGAGAATCATTATTCATAAGCCACGTCCTTCAGTTGTGTTGCTATTTTTTTCCTGATGCCTTTCAGGGAATTTCTCACTTTGTCTGTTGAAGTATGCTGGCGGGTAGCGAGCTCCTGCAGGGTGAGGTGTTCGAGATAGAACCCCGTTACCAGCGCGGACTCTTCGCTGTTCAGCTGTTGCAGCGCCTGCTCTATGCGGGTGCTGAGCGTTGCCTTGGCGATCGGGTTGTTACCGGCTTTTTTTACCTGCGATTCCAGCTTCTGGATGCTTTGCTGCCGTGGTTGCCAGGGAACGTTTGTTTTGTTGCCTTTTGAAAAATAAT
>JBQCFV010000339.1:0-2969 GCA_051958695.1 Chitinophaga sp.
CATCCTGCGGTTTGCGGAGGCGGTTGTATTTTTTAATGTACTTTTCTCCAATACAGATGTTTTTAGTGAAGTGACAAAGGATAACAGCGGGGAAAACTTATTTTCACGGAGGTAAAAACACGTTTACAGGTATGACGAAGCGACTTTTAAGCCTGACGGTCTGCGCCGTCATGGGCTGTTCCTGTTCCGCGCAGACGCAGCGTATGAACATTATCCCGGAGCCGGTGGAGGTAAAGGAAGGCACGGGTGAATTTGTGATCAGCCCTTCCACGGTCGTGTACAGCGACGCGGAATTTCACGACGTAGCGGCGCTGTTCTCCGAAGGTTCGGGCATTCCCGTAGCTGCCGGGCCACGGCGGAAGAACGCCATCGCCATCGTAAAAGCCCCGCCGGGAATGGATACCAGCGCTTACACGCTCGTGATCGGCAAAGATCATGCGGAGATCAGCGCGGGCGGCAAAGCGGGCGCTTTGTACGGCATGCAGTCGCTGCTGCAGCTGATCGCTACGCAGCCCGGCGGCCGCAGCATACCGGCGGGCAGCATCACGGACAAGCCGCGTTTTTCCTACCGCGGCATGCACCTGGACGTATCGCGCAATTTTTTCCCGGTCTCGTTCGTCAAAAAGTTCATCGACCTGATGGCGGTGTACAAAATGAATACTTTCCACTGGCACCTGACCGACGGCGCAGGCTGGCGGCTTGAAATAAAAAAATATCCCGCCCTCACGCAGCGCGCCGCATGGCGCACGCATGCCGCCTGGACGGACTGGCGGGCCCACGGCAGCCGTTATTCGCAAGAAGGCGATCCCAACGCTTACGGCGGCTATTACACGCAAGAGGAAGCAAAGGACGTGGTGGCGTACGCCGCGCGCCGCGGCATCACCGTGATACCCGAGATCGAAATGCCGGGCCATTCGGAAGAAGTGCTGGCCGTATACCCGCATCTTTCCTGCTCGGGGCTGCCGTATAAAAATTCGGAATTTTGTCTTGGCAACGACAGCACTTTTACGTTCCTCGAAGATGTGCTGGACGAAGTGCGCGCTATTTTTCCTTCCACCTACATCCACATCGGCGGCGACGAAGCCAGCAAAAAAGCATGGAAAAGCTGCCCGAAATGCCAGCAGCGCATCCGCACGGAAAAGCTGAAAAATGAAGAAGAGCTGCAGAGCTATGCGGTGCGCAGAATGGAACGTTACCTCGTGGCGCATGACCGCAAGCTGCTCGGCTGGGACGAAATACTCGAAGGCGGCCTTGCGCCTGAAGCCACGGTTATGAGCTGGAGAGGGGAGAAAGGCGGCATCACTGCCGCCAGCGAAGGGCACGACGTTGTGATGACGCCCGGCGGTTATTGTTATTTCGACGCCTACCAGGCGGACCCTGCCACGGAACCCAAAGCCATCGGCGGTTTCCTGCCCCTTTCCAAAGTATACTCCTACGAGCCGCTGCCCGCCGCGCTTGACGTAACCAAAGCCAAACACGTGCTGGGCGCGCAGGCCAACATCTGGACGGAATACATGCCCACCACTTACCAGGTGGAATACATGGCCTTCCCGAGAATGCTGGCGCTCGCGGAAGTAGTATGGTCGCCAAAAGAAAAACGCGATTGGGAAGATTTTAAAGTGCGCCTGCAAAAACATTACGGGCTGCTGCAAAAAAAGCAGGTGAACTATTACCGCCCTTCTTACCAGCTTCAGATCAAAACGCATATCGACCAGCAAAAAAAGATCACTACCGTATTTTTTGACAGCGAGCAATACCAGCCGGAGATCCGTTACACGCTCGACGGCTCGGCGCCTGCCGTCACATCCACGCTTTATACCGGCCCTTTCGATATCAAAGGTTCCGCGAAAGTAACCGCCGCCATCTTCCGCGACACGCTGCTGATGGGCCGCCCGGAAAGCCTGCGCGTGGATTACCACAAAGCGATCGGTAAAAAAGTAACGTATAACCAGCCTTACAATAAAAGCTATCCCGCGCAAAAAGACAGCACGCTCACCAACGGCTACCGCGGTACGCTTACCTATGGCGACGGCCAGTGGCAGGGCTTCCTGGGCAAAGGGCTGGATGTTACCATCGATCTCGAAAACGCGACGGCGCTCAGCAGCCTGTCCGTCGGCTTTATGCAGCTCACCGGCCCCGGCGTGTATATGCCGCCGTATGTAGAAGTGTCGCTTTCCGAAGACGGCAAACAGTTTACCGCATTGCCTCAGATAAAAAACGACGTATCGCCGGAGCACGACAAGCTCATCTTTAAAGATTTTGTGTTTGACCTGAAAGGGAGATCCGCCCGGTACATCCGCGTGAAAGCCCCTACCTATAAGGGTTTCATTTTCACGGACGAGATTATCGTATATTAGAAGCATGAAGTACCATACTCTCGGCCGTTCGTCGCTAAAAGTGAGCGAGGTGGCGTTCGGCTGCATGTCCCTTGGCCTTGACGATACGGCCAATGCAACGCTCATCCACCGCGCACTGCACGAAGGCATTAATTTTTTTGATACGGCGGACCTGTATGATAAAGGTTTCAACGAATCCAGCCTGGGCAAAGCGCTGAAAGGCAAACGCCACCAGGCGGTGATCGCCACGAAAGTGGGCAACCAGTGGCGGGCGGACGGTTCCGGCTGGGACTGGAACCCGCGTAAAGAATACATCCTGGAATGCGTCGAAAAAAGCCTGCAGCGTTTGCAGACCGATCATATCGACCTCTACCAGCTGCATGGCGGCACCATCGACGACCCTATCGACGAGACCATCGAAACTTTCGAACGGTTGAAGGAGCAGGGAAAGATCCGTTTTTACGGCATTTCTTCCATCCGCCCCAACGTGATCCGCGAATACGCGAAACGCTCCAATATCGTATCGGTAATGATGCAGTATAGTTTGATAGACCGGCGGCCGGAAGTGTCCTGCTTTGGCGTGCTGCAGCAGCATGGCATCGGCGTGCTGGCGCGCGGCAGTCTTGCAAAAGG
>JBQCFV010000340.1:0-6314 GCA_051958695.1 Chitinophaga sp.
AAGTACTTCCTTGCGGCGATCTGGTGGAAACATCCTTCGAATCCTTGTATGGCAATACGCATGAGCTGAGAATATGAATAATTGAGTCAATAAAAAAGGGCCCCCTTTCGAGCGGGACCCTTCATCTGTTCGTTTTTGATAAACCGTTGTTACAAGAGAGTCCCGCTTTCTTCGTGATAAAAGAAAAAATAAAAGAAGTACAGGCTAAAGCTCTTTTGTGACATATAATCTGTTTATCGGAATTCATTGTTGTTAAAAAGAAAGGCCCCCTTTCCAGGAGGCCCGTTATATTTTTAGCATTTTCAGTGCGAACGAACCTCCTATTCCTGGTACCAGAAAAAGTAAAAGCCGTACAAGTAACCGAAAGTGCGTTGTTGCATTGTTGTTTGTTTTCGACAGCACAAAAGTAAGTCAGGATTCTAATTATTCAAAGAGCAGTGCAAAAATATAAAAAACGTCAAACAAACCGCTTAATTCCATAGATTTTATTCAAAAACGGAAGAAAATTGATACAATATTGGCATCAAAGGGGCGTTTTGTGTGCTATAGCAAATATTTTCCGGAAGGAAATTTGATAAGGAAAACGGACAAGATCAAATAAAAAAGCCTCCCGCTTGCGCAGGAGGCCCGGATTGAATATCCTTTTGCTTGCCTATTAATTATTTAGCGGAATCAACGGGAAGCGCAGTAGTGTCGCCGAGAGCGCTGGTGTCAACCGGAGCGGTCAGTGCAGTATCTTCTGCTGCGTTGATGGTGCTGTCGATAGAAGTAGAGTCGCCTGAACCTGAAGTACCAGCATTGTTACAAGCTGCAACGAAGAACAGACCGAGGGCGAGTGCCATGAAACCAAACTTTTTCATTTTGAATGTTTTTAAGGTTTATTTGAAATGAGATTTATACTTTATTCCGGGAACAGCCAAAAGGTAACCCGTGATCTCAAAAAAAATTATTTTTACCTACTTTGGGTTACTAAATACCGTTAATCGTATTAATAAGTGAATAATCTTTTGCACATAGAAAGGGACCAGGAATTGCTGCAAGGGTTGGCCGGGAACGACGACAAGTCGCTGGAAACCATCTATTTGGAAAATTTTCCGGCCATAGCGAGAATGGTCATGCAGAATAACGGGTCGGAAGACGATGCCAAAGACATTTTCCAGGAAGCAATGATCGTGCTGTATGAAAAAGTGCAGGAAGGAGGGTTCATACTCAGTTCCCGTTTAAAGACCTTCCTCTACTCCGTTTGCAGGAGGTTGTGGCTCAAGAAGCTGCAAAGCGGTTCGCTCAGCGGGCCCATCTTTGAGGAGCTGGAAGAGACCACCGCCGCGGAAGACGCCCTGGAAGCGCACCTCGAGCGGGACCGGCAGTTCAGGCAGATGGAAGAGGCCATGGGGAAGATCGGGGAACCCTGCAAAACGATCCTCGAAGATTATTACATACACCGGCAGAGTATGCAGGAGATCGCGGAAAGGTTCGGCTACACCAACGCCGAAAACGCGAAGAACCAGAAATACAAATGCCTGATGCGGCTCAAGAAATTATTCTTTGCACCATATAAATAAAGCCCGGAGGCTGTTGTGATGAACGATATACATTTAATACAGGAAATAGAACGTTATCTCGACGGAGAGATGAGCGCCCCTGAAAAAGAGGCCTTCGAATCCCTCCGCCGCAGCGATTCCGCCATCGACCGGCAGGTGACCGAGCACCAGCTGCTGTTGCAGCAGCTTAGGGCCAACGGCATGCGGAAAGACCTGCTCCGCCGCATGGACGCCATCCATGCAAAAACGGAAATACCCGCCGCAGCGCCCCTGCAAACGCCCGTGGTGCCGCTGCGCAACCGCCGCCGCACCTGGCGAAACCTGGCCGCGGCAGCGTCCATCGCGCTTATCGCTTCCCTTGCCACCATGGCCATTATGCAGAATAATGCCAAAAGGTCTTACACCTCCAAGTACGAGGACGTACGCCGCGTGCTGAACAATATCCAGCGCTCGCAAAACGCCCTCATCCGCGATATCAACAGTAAGAACAATCCTCCCCTCAACCCCGGCACGTACGGCGGCACCTGCTTCGCTATCAGCCGCAACGGGTACATGGTCACCAACTACCACGTGATCGCGGGAGCGGATTCCATTTATATCCAGAACAACAAAGGCGAAGCCTTCAAGGCCGTAAGCATTTTCGAAGACGTATCCAGCGACCTGGCGTTGCTGCGTGTGGCGGATTCCACTTTCCGCACCCCCTCGCTCCCCTATTCGCTCAAAATGCAGCCTTCGCGCCTCGGCCAGGAAGTGTTCAGCATGGGCTACCCGCGCGACGAGATCGTGTTCGGCATGGGTTATATCAGCGCGCAGACCGGTTTTAACGGCGATACCCTCGCCTACCAGGTGAGCATCCCCGTAAACCCCGGCAACAGCGGCGCTCCGCTGCTCGATAACAGCGGCGAAGTGATCGGCATCATCACCGGCAAACAATCCTCTTCCGACGGTATTGCTTTCGCCGTGAAGTCCGGTCACCTGAAACGTTTGCTGGACGAGCTTCCCAAAGAAAAATTCAATCGCAGGGACCTGAAGCAGAAAAGCCTGCTGAACGGTCTCAGCCGTGTAGAACAGGCAAGAAAACTCGAAGAGTTCGTGTACATGGTAAAAGTGTACAACTGATCCGCAGGTTAAAAATGAAAAATAAAAAGAAAAGGGCTGGAGTGATCCGGCCCTTTCTTTATGTATGGTCATCTTATTGGAGATCGTCTTCCCTCAGCACCCGTTCCGGGTCTTTCTTCCATTGTTTCGCACGCACCGAGATCCACATGATCAGGTCTTCGTTGTTGATCTTGCGCAGCAGGCCGTAAGAAGGCGTGTACACCCGCATGAACTTCATCAGCGTATCGCCGGTAAAGCCAGTTACCCTGCTTACAAAACTTTTGGAATAACGGTAATCGATATATTCGCGGACCTCGTTCTCAGCATACAGCTTTTTGAACCGCCGCAGGTCTTTCTGTTTTCTCGAAGCACGGGTGAATGGGCTGAATACGATACCGAAACCGCCGCTGGTGCGTTTGGAGGTATCGATCAGCGAACGGTTTTTTTCTTCCAGGAACGGCCTGAACTCCTCGTACCGCGCAATGGAATCGAGCTGGTAAGGGTTCCATTTGCCCGTTACCTCCACTTGCGGCAGGAACCGCTCCTTCATGCGCAGCCGCGCATTGTACACCTGCGTGCCGGCCACATTGGTCACCTTCACACTGTCGGACTCATACCCGATGAACGAGATCAGCACTTCGTCCCCATTCCTGGCGGCGATATGATAAAAACCTCCCTGGTCGGAAAATACCTTGGCGCCGGTGTTCTTATTGCGGATGGTGGCGGGGTACAGCACCAGCTGCCCGTCAAGGCTGGTGATCTGGCCGCGCAGGGTGACGGGGTTTTGCACCTGCGCCCGGGCCCCGGAAAACGCGCCTCCTGCAAGCAGGACGGTAAGCATGGTAACGAATAACAGTCTGCTGGTCATGTATTTACTAACAATTGTGCCTGAGAATAGTTACATACGAATGTAGTATAAAAATCAATTCCCGGGAAGGCGCGTTGCTCCCGGGAATTGCAAGAAAGGTTCTTTTTTACAAGGAACGGATGAGCGAGATCACTTCATCCCTCGACTTGCCCAGCTTGATCTGGATCTGGCCGATCAGCCGGTCGTCTTTGCCCTGTTCGTAATACAGGTCTTTATCCGTCAGGTCGTCAAACGTCTGTTTCAGCTTGCTCTTGATCTCTGTCCACCGGTCCTTGATCATCAGGATGTCCATATCATGACATTTAATTTGTGAAAAATGAGGGGTCTATGATATGAAATTCAAAGTTTGTGCCAAACAGCTGTTACCGGACCATTTCGGCCATGGTGGCTACTTCACGCGGATGGCCGTGGTAAACAGCATGCTTTCCCCCGCTTCCAGGGTTACCAGGCCCATACCGTTGTTGAAGGCATTGGGGGCGCCGGTCAGGTTCTCGATGGCAATGCTGTTGCGGTGCGGCGGGGTGTATACCTGCAGTACGGGATAGGCGTCGTCGGGGAAAAACTCGATCTGTACGCCTTTTACCGGGTCTTTCAGCGTGCAGAGCGGCGCGGGGCGGTTGAAGTCGAGCAGGAAGGAATTGTCGAGGCTCACGCCATTGAGGCTTTTGCTTTCGCGGTAGTCCTCATAAGGCAGCACTTTCCCGGTGGGGATGAGCTTGTCGTCGAACTCGACGATCTCTTTTGACCAGAACTGCAGCTCCAGCTGGTCTACCGGCGTGCCCGTGGTGAAATACGGGTGCCAGCCGTCCATCAGCGGGATGGACGCGGAATGCCGGTTGAGGATGGCGGTAGTGACCTGCAGCCGCTGGTCGGGCAGCAGGCGGTATTTTACTTCGCAGCTGTACGGGAAAGGAAAACCCGGGTCGCCGCCTGGGTAATGGTATTCCAGTTCGATTTCGGCGTAGCTGTCGTTCACTTCTTCTTTGGTAATGGCAAAAGCCTCGTCGTACAACAGGCCGTGGATGGGGGATTTCTGCATGGTATATGCTTTCCCCTGCCAGTTGTACTGCGCATCCTTGATGCGGCAGGCGAAAGGGCTGAGCTTTACGCTTTTGAAGCTGCCGGTAACGCCTGCGTTAAGCTCTCCCACGTTCTTGTAACTGTCGATCACATTCAGCTTCCCGTCGCCGTGGGGCACGATAAATGCGTGCAGCAGCGCCCCGAACGAAGGGATCACATGCGCTTCCGCCCCATTTTCATCTATCAGGGCAATAATGGAGAAACCGTTCTCCTCCAGGTGTTCTATGCTAAATCCCATGCTGTCAATTTGCGGTAAAATACAAAATGGCGGCAATATGTGCATACGCAAGGGAGTGCCTGAAAAGTAAAAGGAAGGTGTTTGGAATTGCTTAAACCATACGAGGCTTCCCAATAAATGAGGGCTGGCCATACTTTCTGGCCAGCCCTCAATTTTTTATCCGGTAAAATTAAATGTACTGGTTGATGATATTCTCCAGCCATTCCTGCCTGCCGCTGGTCTGCATCGGCTCGCCGATGGCAAGAGCGAACGCGCGGAGGTCAACCAGCTGCAGCTTGCCTTCTTCAAACGCTTTACCCTGGCCGCTGTCGAAGGACGCGTAACGTTCCTTGCGGAATTTGCGGTAGGGGGATTCGCGCAGCATATTGTCGGCGATGATGGCGGCGCGCGCAAATGCGTCCATGCCGCCTATGTGCGCGTGGAAGATGTCTTCCAGGTCGGTAGAGTTGCGGCGCGCTTTCGCGTCGAAGTTCACGCCGCCGCCTGCAAAACCGCCTGCTTCGAGGATCACGAGCATCGTTTCCACCAGCTCGTTGAGGTTCATCGGGAACTGGTCGGTGTCCCATCCGTTCTGGTAATCGCCGCGGTTGGCGTCTATGCTGCCCAGCATGCCGGCGTCCGCCGCTACCTGCAGCTCGTGCTGGAACGTGTGGCCGGCCAGCGTGGCGTGGTTCACTTCGATGTTGAGCTTGAAATCTTTATCAAGACCGAACTGGCGCAGGAAACCGATCACCGTGGCGCTGTCGTAGTCGTACTGGTGTTTGGTGGGCTCGCAGGGTTTCGGCTCGATGAAGAACGTGCCCTTGAAACCCTGTTTGCGCGCATAATCGCGGGCCATGGTGAGAAAACGCGCGAGGTGCTCCAGCTCTCTTTTCATGTCGGTGTTGAGCAGGGTCATATACCCTTCGCGGCCACCCCAGAACACGTAGTTCTCGCCGCCCAGCGCGATCGTTGCGTCCAGCGCGTTTTTGATCTGCGTGCCGGCATAGGCCACTACGGAAAAGTCCGGGTTGGTGGAAGCGCCGTTCATATAACGCGGGTTGCTGAACACGTTGGCGGTGCCCCAGAGCAGCTTCACGCCGCTGGCTTTCTGTTTTTCCTTGGCGTACTCAACGATCTGCTGAATGTGGCTTTCGTATTGGGAAAGACTGCTGCCTTCGTCTACCAGGTCGATGTCGTGAAAACAGTAATACGGCACGCCGAGCTTGGTGATAAATTCGAAGGCTGCGTCCATTTTATCTTTCGCCTGCTGCACGGGGTCGGAGGCCGTAAGCCAGGGAAATGCTTTGGTGCCCGGCCCGAAAGGATCGCCGCCGGTGCCGCAGAAAGTGTGCCAGTAGGCTACCGCGAAACGGAACAGTTCTTTCAGCGGTTTGCCGTTGATCACCTTGTTCTCGTCGTACCATTTGTAGGCGAAGGGGTTGTCTGACTTTGCGCCTTCAAAGCTGATCTTCCCGACGTTGGGGAAATATGTTTTGTTGCCGGTAAT
>JBQCFV010000341.1:0-8791 GCA_051958695.1 Chitinophaga sp.
GGCGGGTGCGCGCAGAACAGGTTCGGGTAAGATCCGCCGCCATGGGGATTTACAGGCGGTACGGGGCGCAGCAGTTTATGAATGAGCTCAAGGGCATGATCGCCGTCGCCAAGGCGCGCCCAGAAGTTTACTTTCCATGCCAGCGACCAGCCGGTGCCATCGTCGCCGCGCTGGCGAAGGGTTTCGCGGATGGCGGCGGTCAGTCCGGGCGTGCCCCAGGGCGTGATCTCGTCGTATGGGTGAAGGCCGTATGCGTGGGAAACGTGACGGTGTTTGGGTTCCCCGTCTTTCCAGTCGTGCAGCCACTCGTTCAGGTCGCCGGCCGCGCCGATCTGATTGGGCGCCAGCCTGCTACGAACGGTTGCCAGCTCACGGCTCCAGTCTGCGTCCGTTCCCAGGATGCGCGCGGCCTCGATACATGCGCCGAACAGCTCGCGGCAGATCTGCATGTCGATGGTCGGGCCCATCACGGTGCTGCCTCTCGTGCCGTCAGGCATAATATAGCTATGCTCGGGCGAGTTGGAGGGCGCGGTCACCAGCCAGCCATGCTGCGGTTCTTCAATGAGGATCGCTTTCAGAAATTCGGCGGAGCCTTTCATCACGGGGTAGTATTCGCGGAGGAAAGCCGTGTCGCGCGTGAACCGGAAATGCTCCCAGAGATGCTCGCAAAGCCAGGCGCCGCCGGTGAGGGTGGAGCCCCAGCCCGCGCCTTCGCCGGGAGACGTGAATCCCCAGGGATTGGTGATCACATGCGCCACCCACCCGGGCGCGTTGTAATATGCTTTGGCGGTGTGCGAACCTGGCGTCACCAGATTGCGGATGTAATGATGCAGCGGCTCCGCGAGGTCCTGCAGACCTGTAACGGGCGCCAGCCAGTAATTCATTTGCAGGTTGATGTTGATGTGGTAGTCGCCGTTCCAGGGCGTCTGGTATTCCGGCGCCCAAAGCCCCTGCAGGTTGGCGGGCAGGCCGCCCGGCCGGGACGAGCCGATGAGCAGGTAACGCCCGTAATTGTAATACAGCACGGGCAGCTGCGGGTCGGGCTGGCGTTCGTAATATCGGGCCAGCCTGGCGGGCGTGGAAAGCGTATCGGTGCCGGGCGCAATGGTGCTGAGACGGAAGCGCGCGCGGTTGAACAGCGGCCGGTAAGCATTCTGCTGCGATGCGTATAGCTGCGTGTAGCTTTTTCCGGCGGCATGTTCAACGGTTTGGAGCACACGCGGCAGCGGATCGCTTAACGGCTGCGTATAGTCGTTCATGGTATAATCGGTAGCGGCGCTGAAAAGCAGGAGGCATTCGTCCGCGTTTTCCACCTGTATCACATCGTCTGCAATAATTTGTTTGCCGCCGGTGGTCTTGACCTGCAATACGCCGGCGAATTGCAGCCCCGGTTTGCTGCCGTTGGGCAATTGGCCCTGCATTTCCAACCGGCCGTTCTTCGCCTGTACTGAGGCATGCTCTGTCCGGCTGAGCGCGGCGGTGAAGGATATGCCGCCCTTGCGGCTGCCTTTGATCCTTATGGCGAGTATATTGTCGGGGATGCTCGTCCATGCTTCCTGCGTGTAAACGATGCCGTTCCTTTTCCACGTGGTGCGGGCCACGGCGCTCTCCAGGTCGAGGCTGCGGCGGTAGGCCGTCCATGAGCTGAGGGTATCTTTCCAGCGAAGCGTAAGGTCGCCCAGCGTCTGGAACGCGCCGTAAGGTACATTGGCGCCGTTACCATGACCGGAGCCTTCGCCCTTGCAGATAAAATATTGCTGCAGCAGGTCCTGCGCTTCCTTGTTCCTTCCCGCCAGCAGGCTTTCGCGGATGCGCGGCAATATGCGGTAGGCGGTATCGCTGTCCGCATCCTGCACCCCGCCTGACCAAAGACTGATCTCGTTCAGCATAATGCGGTCTTTTACCGGGTGACCGGTGATCATCGCACCGATCTTCCCGTTGCCGAGCGGCAGCGATTCCTGGTAATGGGCGGCAGGTTCGTTAAAACGGAGGGTAACGTCGGGCTTTTGGGCGGACGCGGCAAGACCGGCGGTCAGTATTACCGCTGTAAGAAGGACGTGGTTCATGTTACTAAATGTAACGGCAATTCATTAAAATCGGAAATGCAGGTGAAAGCAGGCCATGAAAATGTGAAAATCGCATCACCGTGCAGAGGGCTGGCAGGAAGTATGCCGGTGACAAATACAAAAAGCTATTTTGTTGCGCGTCGTTGTATAACGGGCAACAAAATAGCTTACTGCCGAAAGTAGCGGAGTTAATTGTTTGTTAACCGGTGGATGATGTATCTACGTGGCTGTCGCCGTGGATAAACCGACAAGCAACCTGGTGAATTTGATATTAAATCCGCCTTTTTCTCCGTAATAATAACTTTCCTTATACCTGTCGTATTCGATAGGCGCTCCAAGATCTTTCATGAGCTTCAGGAACTCATAAAGGGTGCGTTCGGAGATCCGCAGGCGTTTCGCTAATTGCGCGGGTTTACCGGTGCCTTTGATGCGGATAAGGTAGTCGATGGTCTGTAGTCTTTCAAAATAACGCTTTGGCATTGGATCAACTGGGGGTTTAAGCTAAATTGTAAAATAGAGATGTCAGTCTGTGTCCGGAAATTAATCACTGTGTCCTGCTCATAATGTAACGGTAATTGACATACGCTTGTATTTATGTTTGGTTAACGCGAAAGTTGTATTTCCCCTAGCTTCTAAGTTAACATACAGTACTGCAATATTCCTTCAGTCCGGAACTTTGATAAAAAGGCAACCATTTTTACAGATGGCTGCCTTATTAATGGTTAACCTGGAGCGGAAAACTGGTATCAATATTACAGTTTGAACAGCCTTAGCGATGTTAATGCCCTGTTAAAGAACTGTCAAATTTTTTGATATGATTATCACGTTGATAGCAACCGGAATGCATTTGTATCATTGGGCCGCCGCCCATCAGGCTTTGTTTGAAGTGCATTTTATATGTTTTTTATGAGCAGCACCGGTTAATATCGGTTTACAATCCGCATAAATACTATGCGCCGGGCTTTTGCGCTTTCATTATTTTGTCTGTTCAACGTCTACAAAAAACTATCATGACGATCCACAAAACGCTGACCCTTCTCGCAGGATGCATGCTGACGGCCGCCGCAGGCTTCGCGCAGCAGGACTGGCTGGTGAACAACACCGGCTACAATGCCGCCGTACAGGAAAACGGAAAAACAGTGACGATCTCCAACGGTTTGCTCAGCCGCAGCTTTGTGCTGCAGCCGAACCTTGCCTGTATTGACTTCCGCAACCTGAGCAGCGGGGAGCAAATGCTGCGCGCCGTAAAACCCGAAGCGCGTATCACCCTCAACGGCAAGACCTATAACGTAGGCGGCTTGCATGGTCAGCCGCAGCAGGCCTACCTGCTGCCCGCCTGGCTGCCGCAAATGAAAAAAGACGATGCTGATTTTCAATATTCGGGTCACGCGGTAACGCCCGTTCAACCTTATGTGCACTGGAAATCAAAACGCTGGGCGCTGAACAAAAAACAGCCTTCCGGGAAAATGGTCACGTTTACTTACACCTCCATATTGCCGGAACTGAAAGGCGTAAAGGTGGAAATACATTACGAACTCTATGACGGCATCCCGCTGCTATGCAAATGGCTGAGCGTACAACACGGCGCCGGTACAGCAATGCAGCTTGACCAGGTGGTGAATGAAATGCTGGCTACGCCGGAAGAAGAATCCGCCGTGGTGGGCGAAGTGAACCAAATGGCAACGCCGCACAGCATTTACATCGAAAGCAATTACGCCTTCAACAACGCCATGAAAGCCAACCTCAGCGATCAAACGACGCACTGGAAAGCGGATAGCACCTACCGCTCGCAGGTGAATTACAATTACACGACGCCCTGCCTGCTGGAGGTGTACCCGGACAAAGGCATTCATATGAGCCTGGCGCCGGGGGCAAATTTTACTTCCATCCGCACGTACGAGCTGCTGCTGGACAGCTACGACAGGGAACGGAACGGTCTTGCCCAGCGCGCGATGTACCGTACCATTGCGCCATGGACGACGGAGAACCCCATCTTCATGCATCTCGTGAGCACGGAGCCCGCGCAGGTGCGGGCCATCATCGACCAATGCGCCGCCACCGGCTACGAAGGCGTGATCCTTAGCTTTGGCAGCAGGCTGAACATGGAAGACACGAGCGCGGCGAACATCCGCAAATTCAAGTCGCTGGCGGATTACGCGCACTCGAAAAACGTGCTGCTGGGCGGTTATTCGCTTTTCAGCAGCCGCCGCATCAGCGACGAGGACGATGTGATCGATCCGAAAACAGGCAGGCCCGGCGGCGCCATGTTCGGCGGTCATGCGCCCTGCCTCGGCAGCAACTGGGGCATCGCTTACCTGCAAAAGATCAAATATTTTATCAGCCAAACGGGTTTTGACATATTCGAGAACGACGGGCCTTATCCCGGCGACGTTTGCGCATCCACTACGCACCCCGGGCATAAAGGGCTCGACGATTCGCAATGGACGCAGATGGAACAGCAGAAAAAATTCTACCGCGAACTGAACGGGATGGGCGTTTACATCAACGCGCCCGACTGGTACTTCCTCGACGGTACGCATAAGATCGGGCTGGGTTACCGCGAAGTGAACTTCTCCCTGCCGCGCGAACAGCAGGTGATACTGAACCGCCAGAATATATACGACGGCACCTGGGAAAAAACGCCCGCCATGGGCTGGGGTTTTGTGCCGCTCACCCAATACCACGGCGGCGGCGCGGAAGCCACGCTGGAGCCGCTGAAAGATCATCTGCATGCCTACGAGAACCTTATGATACAATATTACGGCGCGGGCGTGCAGGCCTGCTACCGCGGCCCCAGGCTGTACGATACGGACGAAACAAAGGCCCTCGTGCAGCGCGTGGTGGGCTGGTACAAAAAGTACCGCGATATTCTCAACGCCGACATTATTCACCTCCGCCGTGCGGACGGCCGCGATTGGGACGGCATTCTTCACGCAGACCCGGACGGGAAATACAAAGGTCTAGCCATGCTCTACAACCCGCTCACCACGCCGGTTACACGGGAAATCGCATTGCCGCTGTATTACACCGGTCTTGATAAACAGGCCAATATCCGCGAAAAAGAAGGCGCGCTCAAAAAATACCCGCTCAACCGGGAATACGAAGCGCTTGTGAAAGTGACCATTCCCGCGCAGGGTTATACCTGGCTGGTGGTGGAATAAACGGCTTTCCGCCGGCGGATTCAAAAAACAACAACCACGGTCAAAATCCTACCAGCACCAACGGCCCGCGGCCATTAACTTGTAGATCGCTAAAACCTATATGATGAAACGAAACATCCTTTTGTTGCTACTCTGTTTGCTGCTCGGTGCGGACACTTATTCGCAGGGCAAAAAACTGTTCCCGGAAACACCGGCGCAGAAAGAAAAACGCCTCGCCTGGTGGACGCACGACCGCTTCGGTATGTTTATCCATTGGGGCCTGTACGCCCTGCCCGCCCGTCATGAATGGGTGAAAAACAGGGAACAGCTCACCGATGCCGCCTACCAGAAATATTTCGACTACTTCAATCCCGATCTTTACAACCCCCGCGAATGGGCGAAACAGGCCAAGGCCGCCGGTATGAAGTATGCGGTGATCACCACCAAACACCACGAAGGCTTTTGTCTTTTCGATTCCAAATTCACCGATGACCAAGCCACCAACACGCCCATCAAAAAAGACCTCATCAAGGAATGGGTGGAAGCCTTCCGCGCGGAAGGCATCAGGATCGGGTTTTATTATTAGCTGATCGACGGGCATCATCCTGATTTTACGATCGACCGCGTGCATCCGCAACGCGCAAAAACGGACGCTGAATATGACGCGCTCAATAAAGGAAGGGATATGGCCCGCTACCGCACCTATCTCCACAACCAGGTGCGCGAGTTGCTGACCAATTACGGGAAGATCGACATCCTCTGGCTGGACTTTTCCTACCCCGGCAAACATGGCAAAGGGCATGAGGACTGGGATTCAGAGAAGCTCATCAAAATGGTGCGCCAGCTGCAGCCCGGCATAATCGTCAACGACCGGCTGGACCTGAAAGCATATGAGGACGGCGGCGATTTTGTAACGCCCGAACAATACAAAGTATCCGAATGGCCCACTGAGAACGGCAAACGCGTGCCCTGGGAAACCTGCCAGACCTTCTCCGGCTCCTGGGGGTATTACCGCGACGAGACCAGCTGGAAAGACGTGAAACAATTGCTGGTGCTGCTGATAGAATCCGTCAGCAAAGGCGGCAACGTGCTGCTGAACGTGGGCCCCACCGCCCGCGGGAAGATCGACGCACGCGCGCAGAACGCGCTGAAAGGAATGGGAGAGTGGATGGAAGTGAACAGCCGCGCGATATACGGCTGCACGCAGGCGCCCGATGAATACAAACGCCCCGACAATACGCTGCTCACCTACAATCCCGATACCAAAAGATTGTACGTGCACCTGCTCGATTACCCGCTGCAAAATTTTACCCTGCCCGGCTACAAAGGCAAGATCAAATACGCGCAGTTCCTGCACGACGGCTCCGAGATCCGCTTCAGCGCGCCTTCCGGTCATGGTTACCGCACCAACGGCCTCGGCGACAACGACCTGAACCTCAGCCTGCCGGTGATCAAACCCGGGGTGGAAATACCGGTGATAGAACTGATGCTGGCAGATTAATAAATTTGTATTTTGTGAGACAGGCTGTCTCGGAAGTAAGCGGAACGCCCTTACTTTCGGGGCAGCCTTTCTTCTTTAAACGACTCTTATGATAAGAAAAATCCTCGCTTTTTGCCTGCTGGCGGCCGCCGCAGTGGCTATTTACAGCTTTATGCCGGGCAAGGCGCCCAAACCCAACGTGGTCATCATTTTTATGGACGACATGGGTTACGGCGATCCCGTTTGTTTTGGCGGCGGTCCTTACCAGACGCCCAACCTCGACCGGATGGCGGCCAACGGCATGCGGTTCACCAACTTTTATGCGGCGCAGGCCGTGTGCTCCGCTTCCCGCGCGGGCTTGCTCACCGGCTGTTATCCCAACCGCATCGGCATCGCCAACGCGCTGAGCCCTACCGCCAAGATCGCGCTGAGCAACGAAGAGGAAACGATCGCCGAAATACTGAAAGACCAGGGCTACGCCACCGGCATGACCGGCAAATGGCATCTCGGTTCCAAACCGCCTTTCCTGCCGCAGCAGGCCGGGTTTGATTCGTATCTCGGGCTGCCGTACTCCAACGATATGTGGCCCGTGCATTACGACGGCGTACCCTATGCGGACACCTCTCACAATCACCGCAAAAATTACCCGCCGCTGCCGCTGATCGAAGGCAGCACCACCAAACGCATCATCCGCACGCTGGAAGACCAGTCCGAGCTGACCGGTCTGTACACCGAACGCGCCTGCAATTTTATCCGCGAAAACAAGAACAGGCCGTTTTTCCTGTACCTCGCGCATAGCATGCCGCATGTGCCCATCGCCGTATCCAAAAAATTCAGGGGATCGAGCGGGGCCGGGCTTTTTGGCGACCTCATGCAGGAGCTGGACGCCAGCATCGGGCAGGTGCTGAAAACGCTGGAAGAGAACGGCCTGAGCAAAAACACCCTCGTGATCTTCACCAGCGACAACGGCCCCTGGCTCAATTACGGCAATCATGCCGGCAACACCGCCGGTTTGCGCGAAGGCAAAGGCACCAGCTACGAAGGCGGCCAGCGCGTGCCCTGCATTATGCAATGGCCAGGGCATATTCCCGCCGGAACGGTCACCAACAAAGTAGCCTCCTCCATCGACGTGCTGCCCACCGTAGCCGCTATCTGCGGCGCGAAGCTGCCCAAAAGAAAGATAGACGGCATCAGCATACTGCCGCTGCTCAAAGGCGAAAAAGACGCGAACCCCCGCGATTATTTCGTGTACTATTACGGCAACAACCAGCTGGAAGCGGTGCGCAAAGGGAAGTACAAACTCGTCTTCCCCCACAAAGCCCGCACCTACAAGCTGAACCCGCCCGGCTATGACGGTTTCCCCGGCGCGCAACCCAACATAAACGCACCCAAGGCGCTCTACGATCTCAGCATCGACCCGGGCGAAACGCTCGACGTGCAGGCGAAGTTCCCCGATGTGGTAAAAGACCTGGAAGCCCTGGCGGACAGCTACCGCCAAACCCTCGGCGATGCGCTGACGCATGTGAAAGGAACGGAGAACAGGGAGCCGGGGAGGGTGAATTAGAACGGATTTAGTACAAGAACCCGAACATCCATAGCGGCACTTGTGTACCGATACCTGTTTCTATGTCATCGGCAGCGATGAGATAGCGGGAAGTATTCTTCACTTGTGCCGCCTTTTTATTTTTACCTCCAGCTTCAATGATCAGGTCTTCCACCTGGAAGTCGCCAGCCGGCGGAGTACGTACGTCCATGCCCGCATTTAGCAATTGCCCCAACAGGAATGTTTCCCGGATATTCCCGGTTTCCGGCCGTTCGGTCATCGCATGCACGAGGTTTGTATTTTCAAGGTAGATTTTGTCGGGTTTTTGCAGTGTGGAAACGCCGGTGCCTTCGGCCGATAATATATTGAGCAATCTGGCGTCTTTTAGCAAATACATGAACTGGTAAATGCTGTCTCTGCTCATGTCCAGCTTTCGTGCCAGTGCGGAAATATTGGGTTTGAAAGGAACAGATTCTGCAATTACGGCAAGCAGCTTTTTGATTTTGGCGGTTGTGCCCGCGTTGAAAGCAATCACATAAGAAAGATCTACATCTACGATCGT
>JBQCFV010000342.1:0-7058 GCA_051958695.1 Chitinophaga sp.
GAGGCTGGCAATAAGGTCAGCGGGGATGCCGTGGTTCCTCACGGCCACGAAACCAACATCTTCATAAGCCTTGCCAAGCTGCTGAACGAATGCCGCCTTGCGCGCGGCATCGCCGGAGGTGAAGTCCGCCAGGTCAACGGAGGGGATGGAATTAACGGTTGCCATAATCAATATCGTTTTGGGATACTAAGTTAAGGCAAATTCACGGGCGCCCCGCGCGCTTATTCGGCCAGCATTTTTTCTTCTTCGTCCGTAATGTTCACTACCGCGTAACGCGCCACGCGGTTGATCTTCATTTCGTCCAGCGCGTCTACCATATTACGGTAGCTGCCGCCGTCCGCTACTTTGATCATCACCACCAGCTCGTCCGCGTCGCCGTACGCCTGCGCCACGCGGCGCTGTTTGTCGCGTATCACGTTGCCGATGCCGGTCTCGAAAGAAAAGTTGCTGCGGCTCAGCGGCTTGCCCTCCATGTCGGGCTGCAGGCCTTCGTACCAGGCCACGCTGTTGTGCTTATCCACCAGCAGGGTAAGCGACTTGCTTTCGGCCACTGCCGTAGATTCGCCATCGGCCGGCATTACCAGCGGCAGCGCTTTGGGTTTGGACATGGTGGTAGTGAGCATAAAAAAGGTAATGAGCAGGAAACCCAGGTCTACCATCGGCGTCATATCCACGCGGGTAGACAGTTTTTTACTGCGCATGCCGCCGCGTTGGCTGCCGCTGTCGGGGGAAGCGTTCATTTCTGCCATGTTGCAAAGGTTTTAAGGTGAAAGGATATAACGGCAGCGGGCGCGAAAACCCGCCGCCTGCGTTTAACACACACTGTATTTGTTTTTGCGCAATTATCTGTTAGATGCGGGAGGAAGCGGTTTCCATAAATGAAGGGAGGAAATGTTATGCGGCAATGGCATGGCCCTGCGTCGCGGGGAAAACGATTTCGTACAGGACCGCATCAAAGAAGCCGGTGCGGTATGCGGACGCAGCCGTGCTGGCGCAGGGAAAACGGTCATGCATAAGAATACGTCGGAGGCGCTGGTGCTATGCGTGAAAAATAATTCACGGCAGGGCAAAAAAAAGACCGGCGCAACGGCCGGTCTTCCTCGTATATCCGTAAAGGTTGATACATTAAAACTCTGCGCTCTTGGGCGTGCGCGGGAAAGGGATCACGTCGCGGATGTTCGTCATGCCGGTAACGAACAGCACGAGGCGTTCGAAGCCCAGCCCGAAACCCGCGTGGGGAGCGGTGCCGAAGCGGCGCGTATCCAGGTACCAGTATAATTCTTCGACCGGTATGTTCAGCTCGTTCATCCTTTTCACCAGCTTGTCGTAGTTCTCTTCGCGCTGGCTGCCGCCCACGATCTCGCCGATGCCGGGGAACAGGATGTCCATGGCGCGAACGGTTTTGCCGTCGTCGTTCTGCTTCATGTAGAACGATTTGATGGCGGCCGGGTAGTCGGTGAGGATCACGGGTTTCTGGAAATGTTTTTCCACGAGGTAACGTTCGTGCTCGCTCTGAAGGTCCGTGCCCCAGTCGTTTACAGGGAACTGGAACTTCTTGTTTTTGTTCGGCTTGCTGTTGCGGAGGATGTCGATAGCTTCCGTATACGTGATACGCATGAACTCGTTGTTCAGCACAAATTCCAGCTTCTCAATCAGGCCCATCGGGCTGCGTTCCGCCTGCGGTTTTGTTTTTTCTTCGTCAGCGAGGCGTTGCGCGAGGAAGTCGAGGTCTTCGCGGTTGTTGTCCAGCGCATAGCGGATCACGTATTTGATGAACTCTTCGGCCAGGTCCATGTTATCTTTCAGCTCATAGAACGCCATTTCCGGCTCTATCATCCAGAACTCCGCGAGGTGGCGGGCGGTGTTGGAATTTTCCGCCCTGAACGTGGGGCCGAAAGTGTAGATGTCGCCAAAGGCCATGGCGCCCAGCTCGCCTTCCAGCTGACCGGATACGGTGAGGTTGGTGGAGCGGCCGAAGAAGTCTTCCTTATAATCGATCGCTCCTTTTTCATCGAGCGGCGGGTTCTTCATGTCCAGCGTGGTAACGCGGAACATTTCGCCGGCGCCTTCCGCGTCGGACGCGGTGATGATGGGCGTGTGCAGGTATACGAACCCTTTGTCGTTGAAAAATTTGTGCACCGCGAAAGCCAGCGCGTGGCGGAGGCGGAACACGGCGCCGAAGGTATTGGTGCGGAAGCGGAGGTGCGCGATCTCACGCATAAACTCCAGGCTTTGTTTCTGCGGCTGGATGGGATACGCTTCCGCATCGCAGTCGCCGAGTATTTCCAGGGTAGCCGTTTTCAGCTCCACCTTCTGGCCTTTGCCGAGAGATGGGATGATCTGGCCGGTAACGGCAATGGCCGCCCCGCGGGTGATGCGGCGGAAAAGAGCGGGGTCCATGTCGGCTTCGTTCACCACTACCTGGAGGTTATTATTGGTAGAGCCATCGTTCAACGCTATAAACTGGTTATTGCGGAAGGTACGTACCCATCCTTTCACCGTTACTTCATAATTTACGCTGTCGCTAAGCAAAATCTGCCTGATCTTTACTCTTTGGCTCATGATAAATGACATTTTTAAATTGAGCTGCAAAAATAGACAAACCGGCGCATATTTGGCCGGGAATTTGCGCTGGCAAAAGGAGCTGAGAGGCAGCGGGAACGGGGCTTAGGCTTTACGATTTTTCGCTATACATTAGACCGGGCATGTCAATATTTTTTTGGAGATTAGCAAAACTTGTTTTAATCTTGTATTTACAATCTGTCTGATAAGTTCACTTTTTGCCACCTCATCAGCAGTCCTTAACTCAAATCGATCCCTATCAATTTAACGATCAAAGTTTTATTATTGACTTAAAACAATTATTTGTTAATTGGTGACATTGGTATGCAGTGGTACCCACCTTTCGACACTTTCTAAAATTTGACAAACGCAGATGATGTACGACATCTTACAACTGAACGACATGCTCGTTCCTGAACTGCTTGATATTGCAGAAAAGCTGGACATTCCGAATTCAAAAAAACTGGACAAGCAAGCATTAATTTATAAAATACTCGATAAACAAGCAGTGATAGCATCGGAGGAGCAGCAGGGAAACGGAGACGAAAAGAAAACACGAAAACGAAAGCCGGTCTCGAAAAAAGAAGAAACCGCACCAGCAAAAGCCCCAGCCGCACCTGAAGAACCTACTCCCGCTGAAGACAAACCCGCCGCAAAAAAAGGACGCAAACCCGCCGCCGCAAAAGTTTCCAAACCAGAAGAAGAAGAAAAAGCTCAGGCAGCTCCGCAGCCCAAACGCAAGCTCGACTTAGACATCGATATACCCTCGCTTACATTTGACGACGACGAGGACATCGTATTGCCCGCGCTTACCGAAGAGGAAGAAGAGATCGCGCTGCCGGAAGCGGAAGAAGAGGAAGACGACTTCGTAACCGTGCCGGAGCCGGTAACGCAGCCCAAAGCCCAGCAAGGCGGGCATAAATACCCGAAGAAAGAACCCGTGTTCAATATAGAGTTCGACGGTGTGATCCTCAGCGAAGGCGTGCTGGAAATGATGCCCGACGGCTACGGTTTCCTGCGCAGTTCCGATTACAACTACCTCAGCTCACCCGATGATATTTACGTTTCGCCTTCGCAGATAAAACTGTTCGGTCTTAAAACCGGCGACACCGTGCGCGGTTCCGTTCGCCCGCCGAAAGAAGGCGAGAAATATTTCGCGCTGCTGAAAGTGGAAAGCATCAACGGCAAATCGCCCGAAGAAGTGCGCGACCGCGTACCCTTCGATTATCTCACGCCGCTGTTCCCTTTCGAAAAGCTGACGCTCACCACCACGTCCAACAACTACTCCACCCGTATTATGGACATGTTCACGCCTATCGGTAAAGGCCAGCGCGGCCTCATCGTTGCGCAGCCGAAAGTAGGTAAGACCATGCTGCTGAAAGAAGTGGCCAACGCCATCGCCACCAATCACCCCGAGATCTATCTCATGGTGGTGCTGATCGATGAACGCCCCGAGGAGGTGACCGATATGGAACGTTCCGTAAAAGCGGAAGTGATCGCGTCTACTTTCGACGAGCCCGCCGAAAAACACGTGAAAGTATCTGCCATCGCTTTGCAGAAAGCAAAACGCCTGGTGGAATGCGGTCACGACGTAGTGATCCTGCTGGATTCCATTACCCGCCTGGCACGCGCGCACAATACCGTGGCGCCCGCTTCCGGTAAAGTATTGAGCGGTGGCGTGGAAGCCAACGCCATGCAGAAACCCAAACAGTTCTTCGGCGCCGCGCGCAAGATCGAGAACGGCGGTTCGCTGACCATTCTCGCTACCGCGCTGATAGATACCGGTTCCAAAATGGACGAGGTGATCTTCGAGGAATTTAAAGGTACCGGCAACATGGAGCTGGCGCTGGACCGCAGGCTGGCCAACCGCCGCATCTTCCCCGCCATCGACGTTACCGCGTCTTCTACCCGCCGCGACGATCTGCTGCTGGAAAAAGAAATGCTGCAACGCATTTATATCCTGCGCAATCACCTGGCGGACATGAACACCGAGGAAACGATGAACTTCATGCTGCAGCACATGCGCGGCACCCGCAACAACGAAGAGTTCCTGGTCACCATGAACAGGTAAGCATATTGAGATGTATATGTAGAAAAACGAGAAAGCCCCGGTATTCGGGGCTTTCTTTATTGTAAGAAGGAACGTTTATTACTTAGGATAAAGGCTTGTGGACGGGACCTTCAAAAAAAAAGGCCCCGTGCAGGGCCTTTCTATCAAGTGTTATCTATGAGGGTATGCTATGGTTATATCCATAATATCCTGCCCCTGCTGCGGTGCAGCGGCCATCGGCCCGTGCGGCGGGGTTGGCGGACGCGGAGGTTCCGGCGGGCGCGTTCCCTTCGGGTGCGGCGGGGTTGGCGGATGAGGCGGGCGTGGTACCGCGCAACTTGCCGCCAATATCATCATCCCTGCTACCGCGCTTTTTATGATCCATGCCTTTTTCATATCATTCTGTTTTATATGGTTCAATGATGCTTTTTCTGTTGCCCGGGCGCAAAAGGTTTGGCGGATTTAGTGCCGTACATCTTTTTGGCCTGGCCCGGCGGTATCCGGTGCCCGCTGGCATCGTGATATACGGTGCAGCTGCCCAGCAGCAATGCGGAAGCCAATATAAAAAGCAGGTGTACCCGGTTGTTTTTCATCTTTATCATTTTTCTTTCCCTAACCTTTACCAAAACTTTGCCAAACTCTAATAAAAACAATAAGGGCACTGTCTTTCAAAGACAATGCCCTTATAAAAAACGCTAATATCAAAGATTAGAACAGGAAGGAAACACCTACCGTAAATTCTTTGGTAAAGTCAAAGCTGAATGAACTGTTGGTTGTTTCAGCATCGGTTGCTTCGTCGGTGCTTTTCAGGTTGTTGTAGCCAAGACCGCCGAAAACGCCTTCCAGCACCAGACGTTTGCTCACGAAATAGCTGATACCCGGAACGATGTTCGCGTCGATGCCGGTGAGTGAAGACACTTTCGTGTCGTTGTTTTTAGTGGAACCAAAACCATAGGCTACGTTCGCTTCGCCGAACAGGGCTACTTTTTCGCCGAGCATGTGGTAGTTACGCACAAAAATACCCGGAGCGATCAGGTTGGCTTTTAATTCGGTGTTGGGTTCAACCGTTTTGTTTTTGGTGTTGGAAAACTGGGAACCAACGAACACACCCACCATCCATTTGTCGCTCAGCGCATAACCGGCTTTGGGGCTGATGTTGAACGTAGTGCTGTTTTTTTTCCCGTCCACACCGTCTGCTTTTTCTGAATTGGTGCTGATACCTACGTTACCGCCAACCAGCACATCGCCTTTTTTTACTTGTGCATTCGCAAACTGGAATCCGAAGAGGCCTAACGCGGCCACAATGATCATCTTTTTCATCGGTCGTACAATTTTTAGTTTAATATGTCAATAATTGATGAGCCGAAATTTTTATGGCATACCTCCTCCATTACGATCAATTTTTTCATTGTTGACGTACGTTTTAAGGTTATGAAATATGTCAATAACTGATTGAGTTATGCATTGACCGCCGGTTTCCGTTTGGGCGGCCTGGGGAAATAATAGTTTGTTAAAGACTTGGGTTTTATCGTAAACCCTGGAAAAATATGGCTAACACCATTCTTTCCCGGTTCATGAATTCTTTGATATTGTCTGTTTGCTGAAGTTCGAAACCTGCGGCCTGCCATTTGCACCAGATCACCCACAAACCAAACAGCACATGCGTCAGCAGGTCGGCCGTTTTTTCAGGATCATGTTTCTCCGCGATCTCGCCAAGGGCTTTTCCCTTGCGGATAAACTGCGATAAAAACCTGATCTCCGACTGGTGCACCAGTTCCCCCACCTGCCGGTTAAGACTGCTGGGCTTGTCCGTTACCCATTCGTGGATGCCGAACAAAAAATGGTAATCCAGTAATATCCTTTCCTTTACCGACAGGTACCGGTCCATCACATCCTGCACGGAGGCGGCCTGTTCAAGGCTGCTGCTGATGTCCGTATAACATTGCGACACGATCTTTTCCACTACTGCCACATAGATCCTGTCCTTGTCGGGGAAATAATAATATAAAGAGCCTTTTGATATCTCCAGGTCTTTCGCGATCTCTTCCATGGTCGTTTTTGCCAGGCCAAAACGTTTGAAACGTTTCAACGCTGCCTCCAGTATCATTTCCCTTTTCTGATCCTGTTCAGCCATGTACGAAATGCAAAGCACCTGTTTGACTTTTTGACTTTGCGCGTCAAATGTACGAGTAATTTTGATTCAGCAAAAAGAATTTCTCATCCCGGCGTAAAGAACTTCAACAATTTACATACGTAATTCAATTGTGGTGCAAACATAAAGAAATATTTAATATTCACAATATGTATCTGCGTAAATAAATGTTAAAACGGCAGCAGGGAGGGAAAGCGGGGTTTTAAAGAAGGAATTTTGAGGTTGATAAGAAGATGGAAGGGGTTGAGGACGATGGAGGTAAGATGGCTTGAAAAGAATAAAAGGGCTGGCCAA
>JBQCFV010000343.1:0-3467 GCA_051958695.1 Chitinophaga sp.
CTCTTTCCAGGCTTCGTCTATCAAAGCAAGGGTAATGCTGCGCTCGAGCGCGGCCACGGTTTCTTTCCCTTCTGTTTCCACCACTTTTTTCAGCGGCGCCAGCACGTTGATGCCTTTTTTGCCGTCGGTGAAAGGAATGGAGATGTTCTCGATATGATGGCCCTGCTCCTGGAAGATCTTTTTGATCACGGGGAAAGTGCCTTCGGTCATTTCCGCCGTTCTGCGGTGATAGTTGTGAACGGCTTCTGCGTACAGCTTTTCGGCCAGCTCCTGCACGTTGGATTTCTGCAGCTCCTCTTCGGTGATGGAAGTATCCACCGCGAAGTTCATGATCACTTCCAGCTTGAACGCTTCGTAGTCGCCTGATTCGCGGTGAACGGTAACGAGCGATTCGGCCACTTCGTAGAAGGAGTTGTCGATGTCGATCGCGAGGCGCTCGCCGAACAGGGCGTGGTTGCGTTTGGAATATATTACCGTACGCTGCTTGTTCATTACGTCGTCGTATTCCAGCAGGCGTTTGCGGATACCGAAGTTGTTCTCTTCCACTTTTTTCTGCGCCCTTTCGATGGAGCGGGTGATCATGCTATGCTGGATCACTTCGCCTTCTTTATACCCCATGCGGTCCATGAGGGAGGCGATGCGTTCGGAGCCGAACATGCGCATCAGGTCGTCTTCGAGCGATACGAAGAACTGCGAGGTACCGGGGTCGCCCTGGCGGCCTGCGCGGCCACGCAGCTGGCGGTCCACACGGCGGCTTTCGTGGCGTTCGGTACCGATAATGGCCAAACCGCCGGCTTCTTTCACACCGGGGCCGAGCTTGATGTCCGTACCACGGCCGGCCATGTTGGTGGCGATGGTGACGGCGCCGGGCAAACCGGCTTCGGCAACGATCTGCGCTTCACGGGCGTGCTGCTTCGCGTTCAGTACGTTGTGCTGCACTTTTTCGAAGGTGAGCATTTTGCCCAGCAGTTCAGATACCTCTACGGAAGTAGTGCCCACCAGCACGGGGCGGCCGGCTTTCTGCAGGCCTTTGATCTCTTCGATCACCGCCTTGTATTTGTCGCGTTTGGTTTTGTATACGAGATCTTCCGCATCCTTGCGCACGATGGGCAGGTTGGTCGGAATGGTCACCACGTCCAGCTTATAGATCTCCCAGAACTCGCCCGCTTCGGTGGTAGCGGTACCGGTCATGCCGGCGAGCTTGTGGTACATCCTGAAGTAGTTCTGCAAAGTGATGGTGGCGAAGGTTTGTGTGGCCGCTTCCACTTTCACGTTCTCCTTGGCTTCGATGGCCTGGTGCAAACCGTCGGAATAGCGGCGGCCTTCGAGTATACGGCCCGTCTGCTCGTCCACGATCTTCACTTTGCCGTCCATTACTACATACTCCACATCTTTGTCAAAAAGCGTGTAGGCTTTGAGCAATTGCTGCACGGAGTGGATGCGTTCTGATTTAACGGCGAAGTCCTGCAGCAGCTGGTCTTTGCGTTGCAGCTTTTCTTCGGCGGGAATGTCGAGCTTTTCCAGCTCGGCTATTTCGGAACCTACGTCGGGCATGATGAAGAAGTTGGGATCTTCGCCTTCGCCGGTGATGAGGGCGATGCCTTTGTCCGTAAGGTCTACGCTGTTATTTTTTTCTTCGATGTGGAAATAGAGGTCGTCGTCTATTTTATACATCTCGCGCTGATGGTCGGCGATGTAATAGTTCTCCGCTTTTTGCTGGAGCACTTTGATGCCGGGCTCGCTGAGGTATTTGATGAGGGCGTTGTTTTTGGGGAGGCCGCGGAATGCGCGCATCAGCGCCATACCGCCGGTTTTCGGATCGTCTTTTCCTTCGGCGATCAGTTTTTTGGCTTCGATGAGGCTGGCGTTCACCACTTTTTTATTCTCTTCCACCAGCCGCTGGATGCGGGGTTTCAGGGCGTGGAACTCCTGCTCGTCGCCGCGCGGGATAGGACCGGAAATGATGAGCGGCGTACGCGCATCGTCGATCAGCACGCTGTCCACCTCATCCACCATGGCGAAGTGGTGTTTGCGCTGCACCATTTCTTCGGGGCTATGCACCATGTTGTCGCGCAGGTAGTCGAAACCAAATTCGTTATTGGTGCCGTAAGTGATGTCTGCTTTATAGGCTTCGCGGCGTTCGAAGGAGTTGGGCTGATGTTTGTCGATGCAATCCACGGTAATGCCGAGAAATTCAAAGAGGGGCCCGTTCCATTCGCTGTCGCGCCTTGCGAGGTAATCGTTCACGGTTACGATGTGCACGCCTTCGCCGGCAAGGGCGTTGAGATAGGCGGGCAGGGTAGATACGAGGGTTTTACCTTCACCCGTGGCCATTTCGGAGATCTTGCCCTGGTGCAGCGCCGTACCGCCTATGAGCTGCACGTCGTAATGCACCATGTTCCAGGTCACTTCGGTGCCGCCGGCTACCCAGGTGTTATTCCAGGTCACTTTGTCACCTTCGATGCTCACATAATCGCGTTTCACGGCCAGCTGGCGGTCCAGCTCGGTGGCGGTGGCGGTGATGCTGCTGTTCTCCTTCAGCCGGCGGGAAGTTTCTTTAACCACGGCGAAAGCTTCGGGGAGAATGATCTGCAGTATCTCTTCTATTTTTTTATCGCGGTCTTTGATGAGTTTGTCGATCTCGCGGTAGGCAAGGTCTTTGGCGTTTACGTCCTCGTCGTGTTCCGCGCCTGCTTTTTTATCGGCGATTTGTTTGTCTATGTCGGCCAGATGGGCTTTGATGCGTGCCCTGAAGTCCTGCGTTTTATTGCGCAGCTCGTCAATGGTAAGGGATGACAGTTTTTCGAACTCCTCGTTAATCTGCTTCACATAAGGGAGAAGGAGCTTGATGTCGCGCTCTGATTTGTTTCCTCCGAAAAGCTTTGTTAAAAAACCTAGCATGTTAAAATTTTCGATTTCAAAAGATAAAAATAACCTCGTAGCGGGTGAAATACAGTCAAATATTAAGCCCGGCTGCAAGGTTGTGCCAAGGTGGCAGGATTTTGCGGTCCTGTTTTCCGAGGCTCGTAAAATTAGGAATTTTTGAGGGATGCACGACGGAAATGCGGGAATTACTTATTTTTCGGGGCGGTACACCGGCAACCGGTAAAATATTCAGAAATCCGGCAGCTGTTCATCAAGAAAAGTAAAAATATGTAAATACTTTTTATAAATTTAAAGGTTTTAAATACGCTATTGAATTTTTTATAAAATCACGTCTATGAAGCAGATACAGCCAAAAAAGCTTTTTTACACCAGCTGTCTTTCATTAATTGTCACCGCCATGACCTTCGCCATCCGCGCAGAGATCATGCCTTTATGGGGTTCCGACTTCACCCTGAGTAACGAACTGATAGTTATTATCGCCGGTACCGACTTCTGGGGCTTTACCCTTGCCCAGATCATCGGCGGCCAGCTTATCGACATCTTATGGATGAAAAAGATCCTGTATGTTGATTTCTTCGGTC
>JBQCFV010000344.1:0-3395 GCA_051958695.1 Chitinophaga sp.
AGGCAGATATTTATAAGGCACTCCTTTTTTGTCAACCTGGATAAAATTCCCTTTTGGGGCATTCCTGATACCGTCCACCCCTTTGAACTCACCATACAAATTATCAAAACTATGGTTTTCCATATATACCACCACGAGATGGTTGATCTGACGGATACCGTCATCAAATGAAACTTCCTGCCGTTGCGCTTTCCTGCTGGTCCCACAACTACTGATCCCCAAAATAACCAGGGAGGTAAAAAAAAGCCGTTGTAAAGTCATTCGTATTCTTTTTTGAAAATTTAATATAAGTAGACCTGGTGCTTATCATCCAATACGCCGGTTACAAACTTACCATATTTTGTTATAAAACAATAGCCGCCAATCAAGATCCGGCCCCATTCCCACCCCGTCTTTTTGTCTTTCTCAAAAAAATCCTTTGAATTACAAAACACTTAATTACATTTGTCTACAAATCCGATAGACTAAGTAGATTATTAAAATCAAACATCAACCTATATAACAACCAATATGAAAAAAGCATTACCATTCTTCATCCTGGCTTTCCTCTTCGCCAATGCCGCGTCCGCGCAAAAGATCGTTAAAGGCGTGGTGAAAGGGGAAAAAGGAGCCCCCGTACCCGGCGCTACCATCAGCCTGAAAGGCTCTACCAACCATGCCATCGCAGACAACAGGGGGCAATTCAGCTTACAGACATACGCCCCGTTCCCGCTTTCGCTGGCCGTTTCTTCCATCGGGTTCGCCACCAGTATCGTGGAAGTCACGGAACAAAACCAGGATTCCATTCTCGTGGTGCTGGCTATTGACAACCGGCTGCTGAACGAAGTGTCCGTTACGGCCCGGAGGCGGAACGAAAAGATCCAGAACGTGCCTATCGCCATTTCAGTGGTGCGGGGCAGCGTGATCGAAGACGCGGGCGCTTTTAACGTGAACCGTGTGAAAGAGCTGATCCCGACCGTGCAGCTTTATTCTTCCAACCCGCGCAATACCACGCTCAATATCCGCGGTCTCGGCTCTACGTTCGGACTTACCAACGACGGTATCGAACCGGGTGTCGGTTTTTACCTGGACGGGGTGTATTACGCCCGGCCGGCCGCTACCACGCTGGATTTTGTGGACATAGAGCAGATCGAGGTGCTGCGCGGGCCGCAGGGGACGCTGTTTGGCAAAAACACTACCGCCGGCGCGCTGAACATCACCACCCGCAAACCGTCCTTCTCGCCGGGCGCCAGCGTTGAAGCCAGCTATGGCAACTACGGCTACATCCAGGCGAAAGCTTCCGTTACGGGTGCTATCACGCGCAAGCTCGCGGGCCGGTTGTCTTTCTCCGGCACGCAGCGGGACGGCACGCTTTACAATGTGTCTACTCTGCAGCACGTGAACGACATCAATAACATCGGCGGGCGCGCGCAGCTGCTTTATACGCCCGGCGGCAACGTAAGCATCACGCTGATCGGCGACGCGTCCAAACAACGCCCTGAAGGGTATGCGCAGGTGATCGCGGGCGTCGTAAAAACCCAACGGCCGGATTATCGCCAGTTCGACAACATCATCGCGGACTTCAAATACCAGCTGCCCAGCCGCCACCCATTCGACCGCCTGATCGATCATAATACCACCTGGCATTCCGGCAACGATCTGGGCGGCGTTTCGCTGAACGTGGACGCGATGATCGACAACGTTACCCTCACCTCCACTTCCGCCTGGCGCTACTGGCATTGGGACCCGTCTAACGACCGCGACTTTACCGGTCTCCCCGTGCTCACGCTTTCGCAGGCTACGTCCAAACACCGGCAATGGTCGCAGGAAGTGCGCTACGCGGGCGATTTCTCGCCCAAATTAAGCGGCGTGATCGGCGTTTTTGTGATCGGGCAGGATTTAAAAACCGATCCCGTACATATTGAAGAATCGGGTTCCGCGCAGTGGCGCTTTTCACAAAACAACACGAGCGAATTATGGAAAACGCCCGGTCTGCTGGACGGTTACGGCATCCGCACCACCTCCCGCCTTCAAACGCTGAGCGCAGCGGTATTCGGTCAGCTGGACTGGGCCATCACGGACCGGCTGCACGTACTGCCCGGCCTGCGGTATAACTACGACGATAAAAAAGTGGATTTCGACCGGCAGACATACGGCGGTCTCGAAACCACCGATCCCTCCCTGCTGGCGTTAAAAAAGGCGGTATATTCCTCCCAGGCGTTCAACGTAAATACCGACAATACCAATCTCACCGGCCAGCTGACGGTTTCCTTCAAAGCAGGCCGCGACATCAATACCTACGCGACTTTCTCCACCAACTATAAACCGGTGGGCCTCAACCTCGGCGGCCTTCCCACCGCGGACGGCAAACCCTTGCTGGAACTGGCGGAGATCAAACCGGAATATGTGCAGCACTACGAAGCCGGCATCAAAACGACGCCTTCCGCTTCCTCTACCTTGAACCTCGCTATTTTTAACACGGATATCAGGGACTACCAGACGCAGGTGCAATCCGGCCAGCTGGGCGTGAACCGCGGTTATCTCGCGAACGCGGAGAAGGTGCAGGTGCGCGGCGTGGAGCTGGACGGCAACATCCGGTTCAATAATCACTTTTCGCTCTTTGGCGCCGTAGCTTATACTGACGGCAAATACAAATCATTCACCAACGCGCCCGTGCCCCTGGAAGAAGTAGGCGGCGCCAGCTCGTTCAAAGATATCTCCGGCGGAAGGCTCCCCGGCATCTCCAAATGGACGGTCACACTGGGCGGCGAAGCCTCTGCTGCAGGCAATTTTCTCGGTCAGAGCGGCCGGTACTTCCTCGCGCTGGATGGCTATTACCGCTCTGAATTTTCATCGAGCCCCTCCCCTTCGGCTTACCTGAATGTGGACGGTTATGCGCTGTTCAACGGAAGGCTCGGGTTCCGCGCGGCAAAAGGGGTGTCACTGTTCGTATGGGGCAGGAACCTTTTCAACCAGGATTATTTTGAGCAGCTGCTCGTGGCGGGTGGCAATGCCGGGCAATACGCAGCAGTACTGGGCGATCCCGGAACGTACGGGATTACGTTGCGGTATGTGTTCAGCCCGGCTAATTAAGAAACACCGGCGTATGCTGCCGGGGCGTACGCCGTTTTTTTATGAGGAATTGAATATGTTATCGACAGCGCTCCTGGAGCATACACCGTTTGCCGGTTAAAAGTAAGCCGTCCAGCTGCGCATCCCGGCTTCACTTGCACATCTGTTAGAACAAACAGCTCCTCCGAAACTTATCCGTGCACATGCTGTTAAAACAAACGGCCTTCTATTTCACCCCCTTCCAAAACCGTCCAGCTGCCTTCCGCGATCTCCGCTTCCAGTTCCCCAAGATCCCATCCGCAATAACCGATAAACAACCGGATATCTTTTGTCGTGAGCGTCTG
>JBQCFV010000345.1:0-2359 GCA_051958695.1 Chitinophaga sp.
GCGCCTCAACCAGCTCTGGAAAGGCGTGCCCGTGTATCTTGAGCCCGTGCCCGTAGACCAGGTGAACCGCGGCCGCGAAACCGAGCAGGCCGTGTGGGACGTAGTGGTGCAGGACCTGACGGACGCCATCAATGAACCGGAGCTGCCGTTGAAATACGCAAAAGGCGCTGCGGCATATGGCCATGCTACCAAAGGCGCTGCGTACGCGCTGCGCGGCAAGGCTTACATGTACCTGCAGAAATGGGACCTGGCGGCGGCCGATTTCCAGAAAGTGCGCGAAGCGGGTTATTCGCTTTTCGGCAACTATTTCGAGCTGTTCCGCCCCGCGAACGAGCAGTGCGATGAAATGATCTTTTCCATCCAGCATACCAACGTGTCCGGCTTCGGCTCCACCACGCAGTTCTACACCGGCACGCGTTCTTCTTTCGGCTCCTGCTGGAACTCGTACATGGTGCATCCTGACCTGGTGGACATGTACGAGAACGAGGACGGCAGCCCCTTCAGCTGGGACGCCATCATCCCCGGCTATAACGCCATGCCCGCCAAACAGCGCGAAGTGTATTTCTTCCGCAACAACCTCACCGAATCGGAGATTAACGCCGCAACGGCAAGAGGGGTGAACATGGGCGACTATCTGCCTGACGGCAACGAGCAGCGCATCGCGCAGGCCTATGCCGGCCGCGACCCGCGCCTTGCCGCGAACGTGATCACGCCGTATGCTACCTATCTCGGCAGGCCGATCGAAGGGGCGGACCGTGTATTTACCTACCGCTGGCCGCACCGCAACGAGAACCTGCCCACGCTGGACCTCACCACGGACACGCGCACGTTCTTCTATTATCTTCACCGCAAGTTCGTATACCTCGGCAGCACCGAGCTGCCCGACCGTATCACCGGGCCAACGGACTTCCCGCTGATCCGCTTTGCGGACGTGCTGCTGATGTGGGCCGAAGCGCTCAACGAACAGGGCCTGACCGACGAAGCCGTTCCGCTGGTGAACGAAGTAAGACAGCGCGCGGGCGTGGCCCTGCTCAATTCTTCCCCGGCCACTACCGTAACCGGCAAGGAAGACATGCGCAACCGCATCCGTCATGAAAGAAGGGTGGAGTTCCCCAACGAGGGCATCAGCTTTTTTGCTGAAATGCGCTGGAAATCGTGGAAAGAAACGGTATTCTATTCCGGCAACGGGGTGAAGGAGATCTGGGGGCATGTGACCATACCGTACCTCTGGGCAGGCGATCACCTTTACAACTGGGCGATCCCCGAACAGGAAGCGCAGATGAACACCAACCTGAAACAGAACCCTGACTGGATCAATTAACTGATCGCTTTGAATAATGTGTCAAGAAAGCGAAGGGCTGGCCGTGTGGCCGGCCTTTCGTATTTCCTGGCTTTGGTTCAAATCCAGGCAGGACAAGGTTTTGAAGCAACCTACGCTTTCAGCTTCTTAATCGCCTCCAACGCCTCTTCCACGTGCTGCGTAGCTTTTGTCAGCGAGTTGAACTGGTGCACTACCTTGCCTTTGCTGTCGAGCACATAGGTTACGCGGCCCGGCATCATCATGGTCTTTGGTACGCCGAACAGCTTGCGCACTTCGCCTTTGGTATCGCTCAGCAGGGTGAAGGGGAGATGGTATTTTTCGGCGAAACTTTTGTGGGAAGCCACATCGTCCGAGCTGATGCCCACTACCTGCACGCCCGCATCCTGGAACGCGGCGAAGGAATCGCGGAAGGAGCACGCTTCTTTGGTGCAGCCCGGCGAATCGTCTTTCGGGTAAAAATACACTACCACGGGGCCTTTGGCCAGCGCGGACGACAGGGTGAAGGTATGCCCGTCCTGGTCCTGCAGCGAAAAATCGGGTACAACGGCGCCGGTGGCGATCTGCGATTTGGCCTGGGAGCCAAAGCCAAAGAGGCTCAGGGTGATCAGCATGGTTTGTAAGAATTTCATGACCGGAATGATTATATGCTCAAAATTACATTAATCCTTATTTTTGACCTTTAATAAATCCCCTCAGCTTTGAAATCTATTCTTACAGACCGGCAATTAGCAATAACAATTGAAAGATTAAGCCACCAGCTGATCGAAAATCACCTGGATTTCCGCGATACCGTGATCATCGGTCTTCAGCCACGGGGCATTTACCTGTCGGACAGGATCTATCACAACCTTCAGCAGCTGCTGCCCGGGGCGGACATTCCCTACGGCCGCATGGACATCACCTTTTACCGCGACGACTACAAATCCGGCAAAGGGCTGCAGGTACCCAACGAAACCGACATCGATTTTTCCATAGATAACAAGCGTGTGATACTGATAGACGACGTGCTGTACACCGGCAGGACCATCCGTTCCGCCA
>JBQCFV010000346.1:0-2214 GCA_051958695.1 Chitinophaga sp.
AGGAGTGGAAAACCCGCTGCTGCGGGAGCATCGCACTTTTGTGCTACCGGTGGCGGGGAATGAATTCCCGCGAAGCGGGAAGGCGCAAAGCGCTTTTTTTCGCCTTGCGCTTCGTACCTTTGCGGCGCAAAAAGTACAATAATGATCAATACGGTGATTTTTGACATGGACGGCCTGCTGGTGGACTCCGAACCCCTCTGGGGCATCGCCATGCGGGAAGTATTTTCAACAGTAGGCGTTTCCCTCGCGCCGGAGCTTACCCATCTCACTACAGGACTGAGAACCAAGGAAGTAGTCAGCTACTGGCATAACCATTTCAAATGGAACGCCAAAAGCCCGGAGCAGGTCACCGGCGAGATCATCGAAAGCGTTACCCACAAGATATTGCATGAAGGCCAGGGCATGGAAGGACTTGCATACATCCTCGATTTTTTCCGCAGCCGCAATTTTAATACCGGCCTGGCTTCCTCCTCTCCCATGAGCCTCATCCAGGCGGTGCTGCAGCATCTTGGCATCGGTTCCGCCTTCCAGGCGGTAGTATCCGCCGAATACGAACCTTATGGCAAACCGCACCCAGCCGTATACCTCGCCTGCGCTGGCGAATTGAACGCCAGCCCGCTGAATTGCCTCGCCTTCGAAGATTCCGTGACCGGTATGATCGCCGCCAAGGCCGCGAGGATGAAGGTGGTAGTGGTACCGGAGATCCACAAAAGAACAGACCCGAAATTCATACTGGCGGACATGAAGCTGGATTCGCTGCTGCAATTCGGCGATGAGCAGCTGGAATTGTTACGGAAATAATTGACCAAAGCTCATCCATAAAAAAATCCCCCGGCTCTCACCGGGGGATCTTTATTTTCAAAACAAATCCGTCAATTATTCACCTTTCTTTTCTTCACCACCTTCGGACTGTTTCAGTTTTTCTCTCAGTTCGGCCAGCGCGCCCAGGTCGCCCAGGGTTGCTTTTTCTACCTTAGACTGGATGTTTTTCACCGTTTTGCGGGTTTTTTCAGCGTCAGCGCGTTGTTCTTTCTTCACTGCGTCTTTTTCGTCGGCTTTCGTCTGTTCCCAAACTTTGGTGTGAGATACCAGGATGCGTTTTTCGTTGCGGTCGAATTCGATGATCATGAATTCTTTCACATCTTCAACGGCGATCGGTTTCTCGTCTTCAGTGCGCAGGTGACGGGCGGGAGCGTATGCTTCCAGGCCGTATTGCAGCTGCACGGTAGCGCCCTTGTCGTCTTTCTTCACTACGGTACCTTCATGGATAGAACCAATCGGGAAGATCGTTTCGAAAGTATTCCAGGGATCTTCTTCGATCTGTTTGTGGCCGAGGCTCAGCTTGCGGTTGTCCTTGTCGATGCCCAGGATCACTACTTCGATCTCGTTGCCCACTTTCGTGTATTCGCTCGGGTGATTGAATCGTTTGATCCAGCTCAGGTCGGAGATGTGGATCATGCCGCCGATGCCGGTTTCCAGCTCAACGAACACGCCATAAGGAGTGATGTTCTTCACGATGCCTTTGTGACGGCTGTCCAGCGGGAATTTGGTTTCGATGGTTGACCAGGGATCTTCGGTAAGCTGTTTGATGGACAGGCTCATTTTACGCTCGTCCTTGCTCAGGGTAACTACCACTGCTTCGTATTCTTCGCCCAGTTTGAAGAACTCTTTGGCGTTGATCGGGGTGGAAGCCCATGAGATCTCGGATACGTGCACCAGACCTTCTACGCCAGGCAGAATTTCCAGGAATGCACCGTAATCTTCGATATTCACCACTTTGCCTTTTACTTTGGCGCCTTCGGTGATGGTGGCAGGCAGGGTATCCCACGGATGCGGGGTGAGCTGCTTGTAACCGAGGCTGATGCGTTTCTTCTCGTCGTCGAAGTCCAGCACCACCACGTTGATCTTCTGGTCCATCTGGAGTACTTCGCTCGGGTGAGAGATGCGGCCCCAGCTGATATCGGTGATGTACAGCAGACCGTCTAAGCCGCCCAGGTCCATGAATGCACCGAAGTCTGTAATGTTCTTAACAGTACCTTCCAGTACCTGACCTTTTTCAAGCTGACCGATGATCTGAGCACGTTGTGCTTCGATATCGCTTTCAATGAGTGCTTTGTGTGATACAACGGCATTCTTAATGGCTTCGTTGATCTTAACCACTTTGAATTCCATTGTTTTACCAACAAACTGATCGTAATCAGTAACAGGCTTCAC
>JBQCFV010000347.1:0-3508 GCA_051958695.1 Chitinophaga sp.
AAAAATATCAAAGAAGTTTTTAGAAGACCCTGAAGCGTTTGCCGACGCATTCGCACGCGCCTGGTTCAAACTGACGCACCGCGATATGGGCCCGCGCTCGCGTTATCTCGGCCCCGATGCGCCGCAGGAAGACCTGCTCTGGCAAGATCCCGTTCCCGCCGTAGATCATCCGCTGATCGACGAAAACGACGTGGCCGCGTTGAAAACAAAGGTATTGTCCTCCGGCCTGAGCGTGCCCGAACTGGTCACCACCGCCTGGGCTTCGGCCTCCACATTCCGCGGTACGGACAAACGCGGCGGCGCCAACGGCGCGCGCATCCGCCTGGCCCCGCAGAAATTCTGGGTGGTGAACAATCCGCCGCAGCTGCAAAAAGTGCTGGACAAGCTGGAAGGCATCGCCAAAGAATTTAACGCCGCGCAGCAGAACGGCAAAAAAGTGTCGCTGGCCGACCTGATCGTGCTGGCCGGTTGCGCCGGTGTGGAAAAAGCCGCCAAAGACGCGGGTCATGCCATCACCGTACCTTTCACGCCCGGCCGTACGGACGCGTCGCAGGACCAGACCGACGTGGAATCCATCGGTCACCTGGAGCCCGTTGCCGACGGTTTCCGCAACTACCGCAAATCAAAATTGCCCGTACCCACCGAGGCATTGCTGATCGATAAGGCGCACCTGCTCACGCTCACCGCGCCCGAACTCACCGTATTGCTGGGCGGCATGCGCGCGCTGAACGCCAACTACGACGGTTCGAAACACGGTATCTTTACCACGCGCCCCGGCCAGCTCACGAATGATTTTTTTGTGAACCTGCTGGATATGAACACCGCCTGGAAAGCCATATCCGACGACAAAGAGCTGTATGAAGGCAGCGACCGCAACACCGGCAAAGTGAAATGGACTGCGACCCGCGCCGACCTCGTGATCGGCTCCAACGCAGAGCTGCGCGCCGTTGCGGAAGTATACGGAAGCGCGGACGCAGGGGAGAAGTTTGTAAAAGATTTTGTGACTGCGTGGAATAAAGTGATGAACCTGGACCGGTTCGAGCTGGCGTAAGAACAAATATTGCAGATAACAGAACAGCCTCCGGTACCCGGGGGCTGTTTCATTTTGGCCTCGGCCGCAAAGAGCGGCTGGCGAAATAGTGCATATCGCCGCCGGTCTTACGGTCGTAAAATCGAATTAGCAGGATTTTTGCGCCTTATGTGATATTTTTGTAGTTGCTGACAGCACATAAACCGGGAATATTCATGAACACATCTACCGTTATTACAGGAACAGGCAGTTATGTGCCTGACGTTATTAAGAATAACAGCGAGTTTGCCATCAATAATTTTTATACGAACGCGCAGGAGCCTATTCCGAATGCTGCCGGGGAGATCATTGAAAAATTCGAAAAGATCACCGGCATAGCCGAACGGCGATATGCAGGCGAAGACATGAATGCCTCGGGAATGGCCTGCCTGGCGGCGAAAGCGGCAATCGCGGACGCTGCCATTGATCCTGAAACGATCGACTATATCATCGTGGCCCATAATTTCGGGAACGTCATCAAACATACGATCCAAACGGACGCTGTTCCATCGCTTGCCTCGCGGGTAAAACATGAGCTGGGCATTCAGAACCCGTCATGCATACCTTATGATATCCTGTTCGGCTGCCCCGGCTGGGTGCAGGGACTTATACAGGCGCACCTGTATTTCGCGGCAGGCGCCGCAAAGCGCTGTCTCGTAGTGGGCACTGAAACATTGAGCCGCGTGATCGACGTATACGACCGCGACAGCATGATCTTCAGCGACGGCGCCGGCGCATGCGTGGTGGAAGCGAAGGAGAACAGCCGCTCCGGCATCCTCGGCAGCAGCGTGCAGTCGTTTGCCGTGCAGGAGCTGGATTATATCAATATGGGCAAAGCGAACTATCCCGGCTCGGACGCCCGCATCCGCTATATCACAATGCAGGGCCGTAAAGTGTATGAGTTTGCGCTCAAGCATGTACCGCTGGCCATCAAGGATTGTCTTGACAAATCCGGCGTGGCGCTGAACGAAGTGCGCAAGATCTTTATCCACCAGGCTAACGAAAAGATGGACGAAGCGATCGTTAAAAAGCTGTACGCGCTTTACGATCAGCCGGTGGTCCCCGAGAACATTATGCCGATGAACATACGCGAGCTGGGCAACAGCTCGGTAGCCACCGTGCCTACGCTTTTTGATATGGTAAGGAGAGGCGTTTTCCCGCAGCACCAGCTATCGGAAGGAGACGTTGTAGTATTCGCTTCCGTGGGGGCGGGCATGAATATCAATGCGGTTTGTTACCGGGTCTGAGCACGCGGATGAATATATATCCGCTGCCGGCCGTTACAATACCAGCGGGTTCAGCGCTGAAGCGGCCGGGCCGCCTATGGGCAGACCCATCAGCCAGGTCGCATGATCGTTTTGCTGCCATTTGTGTTTTGGCGCCGTGATCTTCGCACCGTCCGCGATATAGATGACCGTCATTATTTCACGCATGTCCGGCGAGTTGTTGCCGGGCGCGTTGTGAATGGTGTAGCCGTAATGCCAGGTGGCATCACCGGCGTTCATCGTAGTGGCGCGGGTGATGGGGAACTGATTTTTGGCGACATATTTATCGAACGCATCGTCCGACTCATCTGAAATTTCATAATCAAAAACCGCCCCGCCAAGATGCGATCCTGAAGCAAAGGTGAGCATGCCCATGTTCACATCGATATCTACCAGCGGCATCCACATGGTAATGGTATTGGGCGTGTCGATGGGCCAGTAGTACTGGTCCTGGTGCCAGGGAGTGGGGCCGCCGCCGGGCTCTTTGAATAAGGCCTGGTCGTGGTAGATGCGCACGTTGGGCACGCCCATCAGGTCGGCCGCTATTTTTGCAAAACGTTTCGCCAGCACAAATTTTTTTACCCGTTCGTCCACCCGCCATAAATTCATGATCTGCAGGAACGCTTTTCCATAAGTGTCCCTTTCTTCCATTTTCCGTTTTTCCGTATTGTACTGGTTGGCGGCATCTGCGATCACGCGGCGGTATGCGGCCGCTTCGGCGGCATTCAGCACGTTGGGGGTAACGGTATGCCCGTTTTTCCGGAAAGCTGCCGCCTGTTCGGGCGATATTTCCCTGAAATCATCCAGGTCCGGCAGGGTAGAAGTGGTCGTGCTCATGCTGGCAAGTTTTAGTATAACGAAGTAACGTACCGGGAGGCAGGAAAAAAACGGCGAAATTGTTCATTTATTGGGGTATTTTATCCATTTATAGCGATTATGGTTATTTTACAATAAAAAAGGCAATAATGAAAGCCGCTTACGAAGTGCTGCAGCCTGCGGGCAATCATTCTTTTTTATTAAGAACGTTTGGGAAAACGGGGTTTGCCGCGCCGTACCATTTCCACCCGCAATTTGAGCTGACCTGGATCGTGAAGGGAAGCGGCAAACGTTACGCAGGCAATAATATGGCGGATTTTTCGGAGGGCGACCTCGTGCTGCTCGGTCCGGATGTACC
>JBQCFV010000348.1:0-3371 GCA_051958695.1 Chitinophaga sp.
TGCTTCCGCTTGTTGATCACGTCGATGCAGGTGAAAACGGCCTGGCGGAAAGACGCTTCGTCCGCCTCGTTTTTACCGGCGATATCGAAGGCGGTGCCGTGGTCGGGTGAGGTGCGCACGATGGAAAGGCCCGCGGTGTAATTTACGCCTTCGCCCTGCGCGAGCGATTTGAAGGGGATCAGGCCCTGGTCGTGGTACATGGCCAGCACGCCGTCGAAGCGGGTATGCATTTCGCGGGCGAAGAACGCGTCCGCGCTGTAAGGCCCGAATACCAGCATGCCGTTCTGTTTGGCCTGTTTGATGGCGGGGGTGATGTGTTTGATCTCTTCGTCGCCGATGAGGCCGTCGTCGCCCGCATGGGGATTGAGGCCCAGTACGGCGATGCGCGGGTTATCTATGCCGAAATCCTTCACCAGGCTGTCTTTCATGATGTTCAGCTTGCTGAGGATGTTTTCTTTGGTCACGTATTTTGCGATCTCCGCCACGGGCACATGCTCGGTAAGCAGTCCCACGCGCATATTGTCGGCGGTCATGAACATCAGCACATCCTTGCCCTGGAACGATTGCCGGAGGTAAGGGGTATGACCGGTGAAGTCAAAATCCTTGCTCTGGATGTTCTTTTTGTGGATGGGGGCGGTCACCAGCCCGTCTATCTGCTTGTCGCGCAGGCATTCCACGGCCACGGCCAGCGAGCGTGCGGCGTATTTGCCGCCGGTCTCGTTCACGATGCCGGGTGTGATCTGCACTTCCTCTTCCCAGCAGTTGAATACGCTTACCTGCTTGGGGTTGAGACGGGTGAAATCTTTTATGCTCTGGTAGTTGAAATTGTTTTCGTTGAGCAGCTTCCGGTAAAAGTTGATGGTCTTGTTGGAAGCAAAGATCACCGGGGTGCAGATATCCAGCATACGGTTGTCCGCAAAGGTCTTGATGATGATCTCCATCCCGATGCTGTTCAGGTCGCCCACCGAAATCCCGATCACGGGGCGGTGCGTATTGGAAGTGGGTGTGCTCATATTGTACGCGTAAAAAAATACCGGACAAATATACGGGGAATAGTTGACAGATTACGGGGCGGGGGCAAACTGCCGGGGATTCCTTAAATTTGCGGCTTATTCCGTTTCATGTATACGCTCAAAAAATCATTAGGCCAGCATTTCCTCCGCGACGAGAACATGTGCCGGCAGATCGTGGAGGCCCTGCCGGTGCAGGAAGGCATGCAGCTGCTGGAAGTGGGGCCGGGCGCCGGGGCCATCACCAAATACCTGCTGGAGCTGCCCGTGCAGTTCAAGGCAGTTGAGCTGGATACCGAGAAGGTGCAGTATCTGGAACAGGCTTATCCCGCCATTCGCGGCAAGCTGGTCAACGAGAGCTTTCTCGACATGCAGCCGCCCTACGAAGGCCAGTTTTCCATCATCGGCAATTTCCCTTACAACATTTCCACGCAGATCATGTTCCGCGTGCTGGACTGGAAACAGCAGGTGCCGGTGGTCGTAGGCATGTTCCAGAAAGAAGTGGCGCAGCGCATTGCGGCCAGCCATGGCAACAAGGAATACGGTATTTTGAGCGTGCTGCTGCAGGTATACTATAAAATAGAATACCTGTTCGAAGTGCATGAGAACTGCTTCAACCCGCCACCCAAGGTAAAAAGCGCGGTTATCAGGCTCACGCGGCTGGAGCGGCCTTACGAGGTGAAGAACGAAAAGAAATTCAAACTGCTTGTGAAAACCGCTTTCGGGCAACGCCGCAAACAGCTGCGCAACCCGCTGAAAGGGTATTTCGACAAGGAATATTTACAGCAACCGATATTTACAAAAAGGGCGGAAGAGCTGTCCGTAGCGGACTTTGTGGCTCTCGCCGAACATATGTTATGAGCAGGAAAGTACTAATCACCGCAAAGGTCCATGAATTTTTGATCAACGAACTGGAATTAAAAGGGTATACTGTCAGTTACCAGCCTTCCATCACGTACAGCGAAGTGCTGGACGCCGTGCACGACGTGCAGGGAATGATCGTCACCACCCGGGTGAAGGTGGACAAGGCCGTGATAGACCGCGCCGCCTCGCTGGAATGGATCGGCCGGCTGGGCTCGGGCATGGAGCTGATAGACGTGGCGTATGCTGAAAGCAAAGGTATCCATTGCGCGAGCAGCCCCGAAGGCAACCGCGAAACCGTGGGCGAGCAGGCCGTGGGCATGCTTGTAATGCTGATGCACAACCTGCTGAAAAGCAGCCTCGAGCTGCGGCACAACGTTTGGGAGCGCGACGGCAACCGCGGCTGGGAGCTGGGCGGGAAAACGCTCGCCATCATCGGCTACGGCCACACCGGCAGCGCCTTTGCGCGCAAGCTGCGCGGTTTCGACATGCGCATCCTTGCATACGATAAATACAAAAAAGGTTTCGGCAGCGAATTCGTGGAAGAAACCGACCTGGACACGATCTTCCGCGAAGCGGACGTGGTGAGCTTCCACCTGCCGCTCAACGACGAAACGCGGCATATGGGTAACCTCGCTTTTTTCCGTTCTTTCGCCAAACGCGTATACCTGCTCATCACCTCCCGCGGTAAAGTAGTAAGCACGGCCGATGTGATCACTGCGCTGGAAAGCGATGTGCTGGAGAATGAAAAGCTGGAAACGTTCAGCGAAACGGAGCGGCAGCAGTTCAGCTACCTGCTCGCTCACCCGCACGTGGTGATCACCCCGCACATCGCCGGTTATTCCCACGAAGCAAGCATCAAAATGGCGAAGATCGTGCTGGAAAAGCTAAATGTTTAGCGGCTGAAGATGCCTGTATATTATGGATTTTAATATGTGATCGGGGTGTAGAAGCTGCAATATTTTTTTGTTATATTTGCAATAATCTTACTGAATTGACGTCTCCGCGCAAGCGGGGGCGTTAATTTTTTTTTCTTTATACTAAATCAAAACAAGGTTATGTCTGGCGTAAATTATGTAACCAAAGAAACCCTCGCACAAATGAGGGATGAGCTTACGCAGCTCAAAACCAAAGGGAGGGCCGAGATTGCCAGGGCCATTTCCGAGGCCCGGGAAAAAGGCGACCTGAAAGAAAATGCAGAATATGATGCAGCCAAAGAGGCGCAGGGTCTCCACGAGGCAAAGATCGCCGTGCTTGAGAACGCCATTGCCACCGCCATGGTTGTGGAGGCCGATGATATCGATACTTCCAAAGTTTCCATTCTCTGTAAAGTGACCATCACCAACCTGGCCAACAAAAAAACGATGACCTACCAGCTGGTATCGGAAAAAGAGGCCGATCTCAAGCTGGGTAAAATTTCCGTGACCTCGCCCATCGGCAAAGGCCTGCTCGGCAAAAAAGTAGGCGAAGAAGCGGACGTAGTGGCGCCGAACGGCACCA
>JBQCFV010000349.1:0-2643 GCA_051958695.1 Chitinophaga sp.
ATTAAACAAATCAGTTAAAGCAAGGATATATGTTGGACGCAAAAATTCCTTCCGGCCCCCTCGAACAGAAATGGAGCACATATAAAAGCACCGTGAAGCTGGTGAACCCGGCCAATAAACGGAAGCTGGAAGTGATCGTGATAGGCACCGGTCTTGCCGGCGCTTCCGCGGCCGCTTCGCTCGGCGAACTGGGTTACAAGGTGAAAGCATTCTGTTTCCAGGACAGCGCCCGCCGCGCGCACTCCATCGCTGCCCAGGGCGGCATCAACGCTGCAAAGAATTACCAGAACGACGGCGACTCCGTGTTCCGTCTGTTTTACGATACCGTTAAAGGCGGCGACTACCGCTCCCGCGAAGGCAACGTATACCGCCTCGCGGAAGTGAGCGCCTCCATCATCGACCAGTGCGTGGCGCAGGGCGTGCCTTTCGCCCGCGAGTACGGCGGCCTGCTGAGCAACCGCTCTTTTGGCGGCACGCAGGTGCAGCGTACTTTCTACGCCGCCGGCCAAACCGGCCAGCAGCTGCTGCTCGGCGCCTATTCCGCGCTGCAGCGCCAGGTGGCCCTCGGCAACGTGAAAATGTACAGCCGCCACGAAATGCTCGACATCGTGAAGGTGGACGGCAAAGCCCGCGGCATCATCGCCCGCGATCTCGTTTCCGGCAAGCTGGAAAGGCATTTCGGCCACGCCGTGCTTATCTGCAGCGGCGGTTACGGCAACGTGTTCTTCCTGTCCACCAACGCAATGGGCTCCAACGTTACCGCGGCCTGGAAAGCCCACAAAAGAGGCGCCTACTTCGGCAACCCCTGCTTCACGCAGATACACCCCACCTGCATCCCCGTTTCAGGCGACCACCAGAGCAAGCTCACGCTCATGTCCGAATCGCTCCGCAACGACGGCCGCATCTGGGTGCCCAAAAAACAGAACGATACCCGCAAGGCTACCGATATACCTGAAGAAGAAAGGGATTATTACCTTGAAAGAAGGTATCCCGCCTACGGCAACCTCGTTCCCCGCGACGTGGCTTCCCGCGCGGCCAAGGAAAGATGCGACGCCGGCTATGGCGTAGGCGCTTCCAAAATGGCCGTATACCTCGATTATGCCGACGCGATCGTTCGTTACGGCAAGATCGAGGCCAGCAAAAAAGGGGAGGACCATGCCAGCAAAGAAGAGATCATCGCCATGGGTAAAGAAGTGGTGAAAGAAAAATACGGCAACCTGTTCGACATGTACACTAAGATCACCGGCGAAAACCCGTACGAGACCCCGATGCGCATTTATCCCGCGGTACACTACACCATGGGCGGCCTCTGGGTGGATTACGAGCTGATGACCACCGTGCCGGGCATGTACGCCCTCGGCGAAGCCAACTTCTCCGACCACGGCGCTAACCGCCTCGGCGCTTCCGCGCTGATGCAGGGCCTGGCGGACGGTTATTTCGTGATCCCCTACACCATCGGCAACTATCTCGCCAACGAGATCCATACCAAACCCATTCCCCTCGACGATCCCGCTTTCGTGGAAGCCGAAAAAGGAGTGCAGGAGCGCCTGGACAAGCTGATGAACGTAAAAGGCAAACATTCCGTAGACCATTTCCATAAAGCCCTTGGCAAGATCATGTGGGACAAATGCGGCATGGCCAGGAACGAAAAAGGCCTGCAGGAAGCGATCACCGAGATACAGGCATTGCGCGAGGAATTCTGGAAAGACGTGCGCATCCCGGGTTCGCAGAACGAGTTCAACCCCGAGCTGGAAAAAGCCGGCCGCGTGGCGGACTTCCTCGAGCTGGGCGAGCTGATGTGCAAGGACGCGCTGAACAGGCGCGAATCCTGCGGCGGCCACTTCCGCGAAGAATCGCAGGACAAGGACGGCGAAGCGCAACGTATCGACGAAGAGTTCCAGTACGTTTCCGCCTGGGAATACAAAGGCCCCAGCAGCTCGGAGCTGCATAAGGAACCGCTCGAGTTCGACATCGTTCATCCTACGCAGCGTAGCTACAAATAAAGTTGATAAGGGACATATAAATTTAAAATTATGAAGCTCACATTAAAAGTTTGGCGCCAACAAAACCCGCAGGACAAAGGCCGTTTCGAAACCTACCAGGTTTCCGACGTATCGGCCGACATGTCGTTCCTCGAGGTGTTCGACGTACTGAATGAGCGTTTGATCAACGAAGGCAAAGATCCGATCGCATTCGACCACGACTGCCGTGAAGGCATTTGCGGCGCTTGCTCCATGTATATAAACGGCCGCGCTCACGGCCCCTGGCATGAAACCACCACCTGCCAGCTGCACATGCGCGCCTACAACGACGGCGATACCATCGTAGTGGAACCCTGGAGGGCCAAGGCTTTCCCGGTGATCAAAGACCTGGCGGTAGACCGCAGCTCCTTCGACCGTATCATTCAGGCGGGCGGTTTTATTTCCGTGAACACGGGCAACGCCGTAGACGCGAACGCCATCCCCATCGATAAAACGGACGCCGACGCAGCATTTGCGGCAGCAGCCTGTATCGGTTGCGGCGCCTGCGTAGCGGCCTGTAAGAACGCTTCCGCCTCCCTGTTCCTGTCGGCCAAGATCGCCCACCTGGCGCTGCTGCCCCAGGGCCAGCCCGAGCGCAAGAGCCGCGTGCTGAGCATGGTGG
>JBQCFV010000350.1:0-5022 GCA_051958695.1 Chitinophaga sp.
GAACATTCCCGCCATTCCCGGTTACCATCCGTTCAGGAACGAAGATGGTGCAGCAAGAACAGGCACGCTGGTGCTGCAAAAACTGGAACGCGGCGCATTGCCTATGCTGAGTTTGCGCGAAATAGACAGCTTGAAGATCACAAGGTAACTTTAACACTTGCTTAAGAGTTCCGCCGGCTCTTTTAACACTTGCTTAAGTTTAGGAAGGGTAAGTTTACGGCCGATTCACGCCTATGATCAGTATCAGGAATATTTTCAGGAACAAACTAGTGCTGGTGGCCGCTCACGTGGCGGCGTGGCTATGTCTTTTCCTGTTCCCGTTCTTTGTATACCGCATCAGGGTGGAGGACCATTCTTTTTATCTGAAAGAAGCGGTGAACACGTTATTTATCATCGGGCTTTTTTACCTGAATATTTATGTGCTGATACCGCGTTATTTCACGCTGAAAAAGATCGGCATCTATATCGGTTTTGTTCTGCTCTCGCTGGTGTTCATCGGTTTGCAGCAGGCGCTGGTGGAATACAGGTTCATGAAACGGATCATGGCGTTCAAGGCGGAAGACCTTGGGGAGCTGCCCATGCCGCCGGACCTCGCGCTGCCCGCTCATGGCAAGGTGCTGATCAGGGGAGGCGGCATAATAGGCGCTTCTCCCGTAGTGCACGTGGAATATGCAACGCCCGGCTGGCGCAAACGCGTGATCCGCGATTACCACGATGCGCGCCCGGTGATCGCCACTACCCGGATCGATTCCGTCCCGTTCGCCGCAACATCGGTCGCCATGCCCGCCACGCCTTTCGGCGATACGTTTTTTATCCGGCATTTCTTTTTTCCCGAAGTGTTCCGCAAAAGCGCGATGTTCACGTTGATGATGTTGTTTATGAGCGGCTTCATCAAAATAGGGCTGGAATGGTTCAAAAGCGAAAAACAGAAGGAACAGCTGAAGCTCGCCAATCTCAACGCCGAGCTGAAATTCCTGAAATCGCAGATCAACCCGCATTTCCTGTTCAACAGCCTGAACACGATCTATTCGCTGGCCCACCGCCGTTCCTCCGAAACGGAACATGCGCTGGTAAAGTTGTCCAACATACTCCGTTACATGATCTACCAGAGTAACGAGAACAAGGTACAGCTTAGCAGCGAGCTGCGGTATTTGCAGGATTACATAGACATACAACGGTTGCGTATGACGCGCAACATACCCGTGGAATTCAGCCAGGAAGGCGATACCGCGGGGCTTGAGATCGCGCCGATGCTGCTGATCCCTTTTGTCGAAAATGCGTTCAAGCATGGGGTCAGCTATAAGGAGGAATCATTCATCAATATCCGGCTGCGCGTGTCGCCGGACGGGCTGCTGCACCTGGTGGTGCGCAACCGCCTGTTCAGGCAGCGCGTTTCGGAGAAAGGGGGCGTAGGTTTGAATAATGCGCTCAAACGCTTGAGTTTGTTATACCATGATGCACATATCATAACTGTCCGCGAGCACGAAGATGAATATATTGCTGACCTTAAAATTGCATTGAAACATGATGAAGTGTTTAGCGTTGGATGACGAACCGCTGGCCCTGGAGATCATCGCGGACTTTGCCGCGAAGGCGCCGGCGCCCATGCAGCTGACCGCTTTCGAGAACGCTGCGCTCGCCCTCAAATTCCTGCAGGAACAGCCCGTGGACCTGATCTTTCTCGACATCAAAATGCCGGACATCACCGGCATCCAATTCCTCAAATCGCTGCAGCATCCGCCGATGGTGATCTTCACCACCGCCTACGAAGAATACGCGCTGGACGGCTTTGAGCTGAACGTAGTGGATTACCTGCTCAAACCCATCCCGTTCGAACGTTTTATGAAAGCGGTAACGCGAGCGCAGGAGCAGCTCAGCGTAATGCAGCCCAGGCTTGCGGAAACAGATTACATCTTCGTAAAAACGGAATACAAGATCATCAAGATCGATCTCGAAGACATCCTTTACATCGAAGCGTTGAAAGATTACATCAAGATCTACACTGCGCATCAGCCGGTGCTCACGCTCAAAAGCCTGAAATCGTTCGAAAGCCGCCTGCCAAAGGATAAGTTCATGCGCGTGCACCGGAGCTATCTAGTAGCGATGAACAAGATCAATTCCGTGGAACGCAATACAGTAATGATCGCCAATCAATCCATCCCTATCAGCGAAGGCTACCGCGACCGGTTCTACGATGTGATCACGAGACATTCGTGATGGGCATATGCGCCATTGTGGAAAGAAATACGTGAACGGGATCACCCGTGTTTGTGTTTTTTCTATCTATATAAGTAGAAAAACCGCATACATTATGACATCGTTTTATGATTTGGATAATCTCATCGAGTTGAATGAGAAAAGAATGGAACAATATGAAGGTTCTTTTCGGAAGATCGTCGGCCAGTTCACATTTTTAATGGTCATCTATTCAGCAGTTGCCATTTTTCTGGTTCCCATTGTTCAAACTATTTTTTTCTCCGGCGTTCAGTGTCATTGGCTTCACTGTTTGTCTTTTTATGTTTTTTGCGCGCTAATGATGTATTCGTTGTTCTATGCAGTGAAGCTGTTAATACCGGCTAAATACCTGCATCTTCTGGAGCCGAAAGATTATTACGGGCCCCACCGGGAATATTATGAGCGAAAGGGATTTAAGAAAGAGGATGTAGATACGTTGCTGAAGGCGTCTTACGTTTTTGAGCTGCAGAGGGTTACGGAAACGAACAAAAACATTCTTACGCGTAAGAATACATTTTACAACCGCGCGTTTACGTTTGCCATTTTTGCATGCATACCTTACCTTATATGCCTTGGATTTCATGTAAGCATGAAAGATAATAAGGTTTATAAAGTAGAGATCGTAAAATAATTTTGTAACTTCATTAAAATCCGATGATATGGAGAAAAATACTGGCAAATTGAATGAGAACACGTCATTGCATCCTCCGGTGAATCTGCCGGGAGTGCGAAATGAGCTTGTTGTCAATACGGGAAACTTCGGCTTGCGATGGGGAGCTGATCTCGGGTTTCTTGAAAATATCTGGAACGGAATAAAAAAACTCGCACATAAACTAGGCGTCCGCTAGGACGCTTTTTTTTGCATAAAAAAACCGCCCCGGCAATACCAGGGCGGTCAGGAAAATTCACATCGTTAACTCAGATCAGCTCCTTCAGCTTCTCCACTACTTTATCCACTTCTTCTTTCGTATTATGCCTTGAGAACGAGAACCGCACCGCCACCCTGTTCGGGTCGTTGTTAATGGCGCGGATCACGTGCGAGCCTGCGTCCGCACCGGAGGTACAGGCGCTGCCGCCGGAAGCGCAGATGCCGTTGATGTCCAGGTTGAACAGCAGCATTTCGCTTTTCTCGGATTTGGGGAAAGAAGCGTTCAGCACGGTGTAAAGACTGCGGCCGCGAAGGTCGCCGTTAAAGCCTACGCCGGGAATGTGCTGCTGCAGCTGGTCCGCCATGTACATGCGGAGACCATTGATATAATTGCTATGTTCTTCGTAATGTTCGGTAGCCAGTTCCAGCGCCTTGGCAAACCCGACGATGCCGTACAGGTTCTCCGTGCCCGCGCGCATGTTCCTTTCCTGCGAGCCGCCCTGGATGTAAGGGCTGATCTTTACGTTTTCGTTGATGTACAGGATGCCCACGCCTTTCGGGCCATGGAATTTATGCCCGGCGCCGTTAACGAAATGAACGGGCGTGTTGCGGAGGTCGGAGGGGTAGTGGCCTACGGTCTGCACGGTATCGGAATGAAAAATGGCGTCGTACTCTTTGCAGAGGTTACCCACGGCATGCAGATCGAGCAGGTTGCCGATCTCGTTGTTGGCATGCATGAGCGTTACGAGGCTTCTTTCTTTGGAACCGGCCAGCAGCGCGCGCAGGTCGTCCATGTCCACATGCCCGTCCGGCAGCAGCTTCACCCAGGATACTTTCACATCATCCTTGTGACCGGCATGCTCCACCGTGTGAAGGGTGGCGTGATGCTCGATGGGGGAGGAAATGATGTGACGGCAGCCGAGGTCGCGGATCGCCGCGGTGATGGCGGTGTTGCTGCTTTCCGTACCGCCGGAGGTGAAGAATATTTCGCCCGGGTGCGCGTTGAGTATCTTCGCGACGGTCTTGCGGGCGTTTTCAATCCCCAGACGCGATTCGCGGCCATAGGAGTAGATGGAGGACGGGTTGCCGAACTTTTCGGTCATATACGGCAGCATGGTATCCAGTACTGCCTTGTCAAGCGCCGTGGTGGCGGCATTGTCGAAGTAGATCCTTTCCAATTTCTTGCGGTGGTTTGGTTTTTGACTAAAAGTGCCACAAATTTAAGCATTTAGCCAGAAACAAAAACGGATGGCAGTGTATTCCGCCATCCGTTCATGTATATTTAAGTCTATAGGAATTATTGTATAAACTCCTTGATGTCCTGCATGATCTTCCGCGCGATATTATCTGCGGTGGTCTCGTTCTGGCTCTCCGCATAGATGCGGATGATAGGCTCCGTATTGGAAGTGCGCAGGTGCACCCAGTCTTAGTCAAATTCGATCTTCAGCCCGTCTTCGGTGTTCTGCGGCTGATTTTTATATTTACCCTTGATCTTTTCAAAGATCACTTTCACGTCGATCCCTTTGTCCAGCTCGATCTTGTTCTTTGAAATAAAATAATCGGGGTAGGAATTGCGGAGGGCTTTTATCTTTTTCTTGCTCTGCGCGAGGTGGCTGAGGAACAGGCCGATGCCGATGAGGGCGTCGCGGCCATAATGCAGGTCGGGCACGATGATGCCGCCGTTGCCTTCGCCGCCGATCACGGCGTTCACGGCTTTCATGCGGTTCACTACGTTCACTTCGCCAACTGCGGAGGGATGGTATTCGCCGCCGTTTTTGAGGGTGATGTCCTTCAAAGCCTGGGTGGAGCTGAGATTGCTCACGGTATTGCCTTTCCGGTGCTTCAGCACATAATCCGCCACGGCCACCAGCGTATATTCTTCGCCGAACATGCTGCCGTCCTCACACACAAAACAAAGC
>JBQCFV010000351.1:0-15632 GCA_051958695.1 Chitinophaga sp.
TCTATAGTCAAATGGCGCGCCGGAAATTTTTATGCTGGAAATTTAACAAGGTTTTTCAAGGTTTTCATCAAGAAGGCGGCCGGCGGATCATATCTTGAAATTCCGCCGCAGCTCACGGTCTACTTCACGCGCTTTGATGGAATCGCGTTTGTCGTGCAGCTTTTTGCCTTTACCCAGGCCGATCTCCATTTTAGCCAGCCCTTTTTCCGTCAGGAAGATGCGGAGCGGCACGATGGTGTAGCCTCTTTCCTGCATCCGTTTTTCCATTTTCTTCAGTTCCTTTTTGGTGAGCAGCAGCTTGCGCTCGCGCATGGGGTCGTGGTTGGCGTAAGTGCCGTGGGAATATTCGGCGATGTGAAGGCTTTTCACATACAGCTCGCCTTTGGAAAAGTAGCAGAAGCTGTCGTTAAAGCTCACTTTACCTTGCCTGATGGATTTGATCTCGGTGCCTGTCAATACCATGCCGGCGATAAATTTATCCTCTATCGCAAATTCGAAATAAGCCGATCTGTTCTTTAGTTCTGCCATGATGAGGGTGAGCCGGCCGTGTACGCATACAGGGCCGGCCCGGGGTTCTTATTGCTTGAAAAGCACCAGCAGGGTGCTCAGTCTGTTCTTGAGTTCTTTCCGGTCGGTGATAAAGTCGAGGAAGCCTTTTTCCAGCAGAAATTCCGCGCTCTGGAAGCCTTCGGGCAGGTCTTTTTTGATCGTTTCCTTGATTACGCGCGGGCCGGCGAAGCCGATGAGGGCGCCGGGCTCAGCCGTATTGATGTCTCCCAGCATCGCGTACGAAGCCGTAACGCCGCCGGTGGTCGGGTCGGTCATCAGGGAAATGTAAGGAAGCCGCGCGGCCGCCAGCTGCGTGAGCTTTGCGGAGGTTTTGGCCATTTGCATCAGGGAAAATGCGCTTTCCATCATGCGGGCGCCGCCTGATTTGGAAATGATCATCAAAGGCAGCTTGTGGGCGATGCAATGATCGATGCTGCGGGCGATCTTTTCACCCACAACGGAGCCCATAGAGCCGCCGATGAAATTAAAATCCATGCAAGCCACTACCAGCCCGTTCCCGTTCACTTCGCCTACGCCGACGCGCATGGCGTCGGAAAGACCGGATTTTTTCTGCGCATCCTTCAGCCTGGCGCCATAAGGTTTCAGATCGTTGAAACCCAGCTGGTCCTTCGGCCATATGTTGGTGAACAGTTCTTCAAATTTGTTATCGTCGAAGATGATCTCGAAGTATTCGGGTGAATTGATGCGGTTGTGAAAGTTACATTTGTCGCATACGTACAAATTCGCTTTCAGGTCTTTCATAGTGGTCGTCTTCTTGCAATTCGGGCATTTGTGCCATAAACCGTCCGGCGCTTCTTTCTTCTCACTGGTAGATGTTGAAATACCCTGTTTGATTCGCTTAAACCAGCTCATACTGAATGTGTACTAAATAAATAGATTAAAGAATAGTGGTGCAAGATACGATAAAATTAAATTCTTGAATAAATCAAAAGCCCCCCGGAGTACCAGGGGGCTTTTTTAAAACGTTTATACCGTTTACGCGTTGCGGTTGATGCAGTTCAGATCGGTGAACGCTTCTTCCAGCCGGCTTACGAAAGTCTCTTCGCCTTTGCGCAGCCAAACGCGCGGATCGTAGAATTTTTTGTTGGGTTTGTCCGCCCCTTCAGGATTGCCCAGCTGCGCCTGCAGGTAAGCTTCTTTGGATTTGTAGAAACCCAGTACGCCTTCCCAGAAAGCCCATTGCATATCGGTGTCGATATTCATTTTGATGACGCCGTAACCCAATGTTTCGTTGATCTGCTGTTTCGGTGAGCCGGAACCGCCGTGGAACACGTAAAATACGGGTTTTTTAGCAGTATTGTATTTTTTCTCAATGTATTCCTGGCTGTTTTTCAGTATTTCAGGACGAAGTTCCACATTGCCGGGGCTGTATACGCCATGCACGTTGCCGAAAGCGGCGGCCACGGTAAAGCGGGTGCCGATCTTCGACAGCGTTTCGTAGGCGAAGGCCACGTCTTCGGGCTGGGTATACAGCAGGGAGTTTTCCACACCGGAATTGTCCACGCCGTCTTCCTCGCCGCCGGTAACGCCCAGCTCGATCTCGATTGACATGCCGAGCTTGTTCATTCTTTCGAAATATTTCGCGGAGGTTTCGATATTCTCATGGATCGGCTCTTCGGAGAGGTCAAGCATGTGAGAGCTGTACAGCGGCTGGCCGGTTTCTTTTTTGAATTTTTCGCCTGCGTCCAGCAGCCCGTCGATCCAGGGGAGCCATTTTTTGGCGGCGTGGTCGGTATGCAGCACTACGGGTACGCCGTAATATGTAGCTACTTCATGCACGTGTTTGGCGCCGGAGATACCGCCGGAGATATTGGCCTGCAGCTTGTCGTTCGGCATGCCTTTACCGGCAAAGACCTGCGCACCGCCGTTAGAAAACTGGATGATCACCGGTGAATTAACCTTTGCGGCCGTTTCCAGCACTGCGTTCACGGAGTTGGTACCCACCACGTTCACTGCGGGCATGGCAAATTCATTCTGTTTGGCATCATTGTAGAGCGCTTCCAGCTCTTCGCCGAATAATACGCCGGCTTTGTACTTTCCCATAGACGATGATATATTTTTTATTTTTAAAGGAAAGCAAATATAGGCAATTCAATCTTAGTTTTCCCGCAAAGTTGAGGGGTCCGTGGCCGGTGCAGGCAGGTTCAGCGCGGCTATGGCTGTATACGCTCTCTCGCCGGGCCGCATGCCCCACTGCCGGAAAAAGCCGCTGAGGTCGTGGCCGGAGATGGAACAGGCTGTCAGCATGAACCATTTCATTTTGGCCGCATCGTCCGCCAGCACCGGTTTTTCCTGTCTGGCGGCTTTATGCAGCCGGTGGTAGAATGCGTCCCCGTAAGCCATCCACAATTGATGGAACATACAAAGCCGCACCCATACATCGGTGCCGTCGCCGTTGAAATCCCTCTCTGCGTCCGGCTTTGCGAAATACGTATCCACTTTTGGCCAAACGTTATCTTTTTTCAACCTCGACGGTGTGATGCCGAACTTCCGTTCCACGGCCAGGGAATACACGTTCACCGTCACTTCGCCGAGCGCGCCCCAGGTCCAGGCGCCCTGCTGGTGCATATGACCCAGCTCGTGCCAGGGGCCCCAACCGTCTTTCCCCAAACCGTTCACCGTCAGCACCGCCGCCAGCGTGTTCTGGTAATACGCGGTACGGTACCAGGTGGCCACCATGTAATAATCGGCGTTGTCGGTTTCGGTCATGAGATATTTGTGCACGTTCACGTTTTCCGAAGGCGCCGAGCCGTCCAGCCCGCTGATGGAGTCTTCGATATTGATCACACGGTCCGCCAGCCGCAGCAGCGCGTCCTGGTCTTCCACCTGGTAGGCGAGCGCATTCGCGCGGGACGCGACCATGATCGTGCGGTTGCTCACGAGCTGCACGTCGGGCACGTCTTTCATGATCTTTAACGCCTCCATCCAGTCGGTATGCGTGGTTTTGCCCAGCTGGTAGAAGGGTACGGGTTTTTGCCCGCTCACAAAACGCACTTTCGCGCTGGAGCTGCCGGGCGCAGTAGCCGTGAAACGCAGGTACAGCAAGCCTCCCAGCGGATCGATCACCGTGTTTTCGCCGGTTTTCAGCTGTACTTCCTGCGGGTTCCATTTGCTGGTGTAACGGGAATAGGTGCCTACCAGCAGCACGGGCAGTTTGTCGCCGGAAACCTGCTCCACGTTCACTTTCAGCGTGGCGTTGGGCGGCAGGTAGAAACCGGTGGGCGTAAAATCCGAAGCGGGAAAACTTTGTCCCAGCCGTTTTGCTTCGGCCGTACCGGAAAACGTTTCGCTGACGGTGATGAGGCTGTCCGCACGCGCGGTAGTGGCCTGCTCGATAACGGGTTTGGGTTTTTCTTCTTCCTGCGTGATAACAGGGGACGATTTTTTACAGGCAGCGCCGAGGAGAATGGCTGCCAGCACAAAAGAGTAGCTGCTCGTGGACATTTAGATCTGGTTTTTCGGGTGATACGGTAAATGTAGTGTAATCCATCCCGTTAGCCGTTCCTCTTAATTGTACAAATGACATTGCGCTTACACAACAGGCGAAGGGCCGGCCGTTGCGGGCCAGCCCTTTGTAATTGCAATCGATGGATCATTTTACGGTGAGCGTATGGCCGCTGATCTCGACCGTGTATTTTGCGAGCGCATTGGTGGCAGGCCCGTTGTACACCGAACCGTCCGAATTGAACTTGCTGCCGTGCCCGCAGGAGCTGCCGCATTCGATGATACCGTTGCTCACGCCGGAAAGCGTGCAGCCCATGTGCGTGCAGGTGCTGGTGAGCGCAGAGAAAGAGGCGGGCACATTCGATGCCGCCAGCCGGATCAGCACCACGCCGCTGCTGATGATAAAGCTGCCCACCGCCGTGAGTTCATTATTGAGATTCACCGTGAGACGCGGGTTACTGCCGCCGGGAGGATTGCCGGGCGGGTTACCCGGCGGATCGGGGGCAGGATCGTCGCCTTTCCCCCCGCAGGCCGCCAAACCGCCGGTACAGGCAATAGCAAGGGTGATGCCCATATTGGACAAAAATTTTCTTCTTTCCATAATTGAGATGGTTTTAGGTTATTTGTTTAACGGCAGTGAAATGGTTTTTCAGGAAGATTACGGCGGGGGATTGGGCGGGGTTGCCTTTGGGGAGGAAAATATTGGGTTTTGAAGTTTTGTGAATAACTGTATATTTATTTACCCTTGATGATCGCTTACCCGTTAAATTGAAAGAACTGAAAACTTCCCTGTACATTCTTTTAATGAGCTTATTACCTGTCACCACTTTTGCGCAAGTCAGGCCATTGGGTAATTTTTTGCAAAATCCCCAATTTAAATGGGCCGATGTTGAGTTGTCCTGCCCCGATAGTTTAAAGCAACGTTTGATACAGGAACTAAAAACAGCATTGAAAGGCGATCCGCTTAAAGATTACATCACGGATAACAATGCCGACTATCACCTGGTGGATGTAGATGCAAATGGAGAACCCGATATAATTTACTACGGTTTTGCCGGTGAAGAAAAGAACCACACGCTGGTTTTTCTCGGGAAGGAAAACGGGTTTTTTAAAAAGCTGGACGTTCCCGGTGAGATAATTGGCATGGAAAGAAGATTTCCCTTTAGCCCGGTTACATTTCAGCTAATGAATCATCCCTGTTGTGAAGATGTCGATTTCGGCTATGAAGAATATAGTTACACCTTCAAGGGGAATGAATTATTTTATCAGCTTTCCTATCGGCTTAAATTTGTCCGGGGCACGGTTTTCCCGACTTCCAAAACGGGTGTATCCGGATATTTCACGGTAATCAACCAGGAATATAACCTGAGAAGTTCTCCCGAAGTGAGCGCAGGCTCTAATGTGGTTGCCGTGTATCCTAAGGGAACACGGGGGATTGCTCTTTGCAAAAGGGTGAATGATGGTGAGAAGCGGGACTGGTGGTTCGTGATCATACCGGGTAATTGTAAACCGTTAAAAACAGAACTGGGAAGCGGGAATTATTTTTCCTGCGGCTGGATGAGTGACCGGTATCTTGATTTTAGCGGGAACTTCGGTGAATATTGATACCCGAATACTAAAACGAAGTTTTTTATTATATTTCAGATCCCTGGGTTCCCTCACCTCAACCCCTCCATCAACCCCTCAAAATACCCCGGCGCATGCATCAACCTGCTCCCATACCACGAAAACATCTCTCCATCCACCAGCAAAATATCCGCATCCGGCAAATACTCCCTGATCTCGCCGATATGTTTTTCCTTAAAAGGATACGGCTCGCTCGAAAGCAACACCAGCTTGCAGCCGCTGGCGGCCAGTTGGGGAAGGGTAATAGAAGGATAACGCGGCGTATCTCCGTACACATTCCTCAATCCGCAGGCGTGCAGCATTTCATTGATAAAAGTATCCCCGCCCGCGATCATCCACGGGTCGCGCCAGATAAAATAAGCAGTGGTAATGACCGGCGATAGCGGTCGAAGGAGATCAAAGCGCCCGCGGATGTTTTGCGCGAGCTGTTGCGCGGCATGGCGTTTGGAAAGGATGTCGCCGAGGGAAACGATCATATCGAGTGCATCGTCAAGCGTATGAATATCGCTGATCCAAACGGGGTAATCTTTTGCAAGCGCTTCCACCTGCGCCTTTTCATTTTCTTCTTTATTGGCAATGATAAGATCGGGCCGCAGGGAAGCGATCACGTCCGGTTTCAGCTGTTTAGTGCCGCCCACGCGGGTTTTGCAGCGGAACCATTCATCGGGATGAATGCAGAATTTCGTGATACCGGCAACGTCCGCACCGAGATCGTACAGCAGCTCGGTTTGCGAAGGCACCAGCGATACGATGCATTGAGGATTCTCGGGAATGTCCACCCGGCGGCCGGTTTGATCGGTATACCACATGTTTTTCGGTTAACTGCCAAGCGCCTGGATGATGTCGGATTTGGTGACGATATGATACGCGCCGCTATCGTCCTGCGTGAGCACGGCGCCGTTCTCTTTGTTGATATACACGGCGAGCTTTTCGATGGGAGTATCCATGGCCACCACCGGGAACGCTTTGTGCATCACGGTTTCAGCCGTCGCTTCTTTCAGCTCCGGCTGATCGATCAGCTTGCTGAACAGCCCGCTTTCCGATAAAGCGCCAACGATCTGCCCGTCTTTCATCACCGGCAGGTGCTCGATATCGAATTTTTTCATTTTGGCGATGGATTCGTGCACTTTTTCGTCGCTGGAAATAGTGACCAGCGGCAGGTTCCGGCGGCTGTTCACTACGTCTTTCACGGTTTTTACATCGAGGAAGCCGCGTTCCATCATCCATTGGTCGTTGTACACTTTGCCTACGTAGCGGCTGCCATGGTCGTGGAAGATCACTACCACCACGTCCGTCGGTTTCAGCTTGTTTTTGAGCTGCTGCAGGCCCGCTACGGCGGAACCGGCGGAATAGCCTACGAAGATGCCCTCTTCTTTCGCGATGCGGCGGGCCATCACGGCGCCGTCCTTGTCGGTCACTTTTTCAAAGTGGTCGATCACGCTCATATCGTAGTTTTGCGGCACAAAGTCTTCACCGATGCCTTCGGTGATATACGGGTACACCTCGTTCATGTCCAGCTCGCCGGTATCAAAGAATTTTTTCAGCAATGAACCGTAGCTGTCGATGGCCCACACCTGGATGGCCGGATTTTTTTCTTTCAGGAATTTACCCGTGCCGGTAATAGTGCCACCGGTACCGGTCGCCACTACGAGGTGTGTGATCTTTCCATCGGTCTGTTCCCATATTTCCGGCCCGGTCTGCTCGTAATGCGCGTCGCGGTTGGCGAGGTTGTCGTATTGATTGACGTAAAAGGAATTGGGTATCTCCGCGGCGAGGCGCCTGCTTACGGAATAGTAGGAGCGCGGGTCTTCGGGCAGCACATTGGTGGGGCATACGATCACTTCCGCGCCAACGGCTTTCAGGATGTCCACCTTTTCTTTGGATTGTTTATCGGTAGTGGTGAATACGCATTTATAACCTTTGATAACGGCCGCCAGCGCGAGGCCCATGCCGGTATTGCCGGAAGTGCCTTCGATGATGGTGCCGCCGGGTTTCAGCAGCCCGCGTTTTTCCGCCTCGTCCACCATTTTCAGCGCCATGCGGTCTTTGATGGAATTGCCTGGATTGAAAAATTCCACTTTGGCGAACACGGGGCAGGGGAGCCCGGCGCTCACGCGGTGGAGCTTTACCAGTGGGGTATTGCCGATCGTTTCAAGTATGTTCTCGCAGTAGTTCATAAGTTTTGGTGCTTGATAGACGAAATTAAGGTAAATGCCTGAATGATGATTTATATTTGCTTTTATGGATAACATCTTCATCACCGGTATCGGTACCGGCGTAGGCAAAACGGTGATCTCGGCTTGTGTAACGGAAGCGTTGGGCGCGTTGTACTGGAAACCGGTGCAGTCGGGCCTGCAGGATACTACGGACACGCAAACGGTACGCGCCCTGCTCAGCGAGCCGGCCAACGCGCAGGAGGAGCTGTACCGTCTCCGGATGCCCGCATCGCCGCACCTGGCGGCCCGAAGGGAAGGGTTGATCATTTCCGAGGACCGCATTATCGAACGCGCGAAAGAATTGCAGCAGCCCGGCAAAACATTAGTGATTGAAGGCGCGGGCGGACTGATGGTGCCGCTGAACGGACAGTATTTTACCATCGACCTGATAAAAGCGCTGGAAGCAAAAGTGATCGTTGTGGCGCAGAATTACCTCGGCAGCATCAATCATTGCCTGCTTACGGCCATGGCGCTGCGCAATGCGGACATTCCCGTGCTGGGATGGGTTTTCAGCGGGGACCATCATAGCAATGAAGACGATATTATCAGCTGGAGCCATTACCCGCGCATCACGCGCATCCCGCGGGCGCGGCGGCTGAACCGCGATTTCGTGACCCTGCAGGCGGAATCGATGAAACCCGCATTGCTGCACCAGCTTGCCCAATAACGACCTGTAATGCCACTATTCAAAAAGGACGTCCGGAAAGATTACCTTGCAAAGCGGCTGGCCTTGAGCGAAGCCGAAGCGGGACGGCTGAATGCCGCGCTGCTGGAGCATTGCAGGGAGCTGGAACTGGGATCGCCCAATTATATTCATCTTTTCCTGCCGATCGCCGCCAAAAAGGAAGTAGACACCTTTCCGCTGGCGGACTGGCTGCGCCGGCAATACCCGGGCGTGCAGCTCGTGCTCAGCCGCTCGTACCTCGCCACCGGCGGCATGCAGCATTTCCGATGGGACGAAGTTACCCGCCTCGTGCATAATTCCTACGGCATACCCGAGCCGGAAAGCGGCGAGCTGGTAGCTCCGCAGGACATCGACGTGGTGTTCGTGCCGATGCTGGCCTTCGACAATAAAGGGCAGCGCGTAGGCTACGGCAAAGGCATGTACGACCTCTTCCTGCAGCAGTGCCGGCCGGGTGTAAAAACCATCGGCCTCTGCCTGTTTCCCCCGCTGCCTGGGCCGCTGGCGGACACATGGCGCGGCGACGTGCCCATGAACGCAGTGGTGACGCCCGGCGGCATTTTTAATTTCACATCTTAAAACCTCCATCCCGTGTGGCGTGTCCTGAATTATCTTTTATATCCTTTTTCAGTTCTCTACGGCCTGGTGTTATGGCTACGGAACCGGCTGTACGATAACGGCCTGCTTACTTCCGTGGAGTTCGACCTGCCCGTGATCGCCGTGGGCAACCTGTCCGTGGGCGGCACCGGCAAAACGCCGCATGTGGAGTATCTCATCCGCCTGCTGAAAGGCCATTACAACATCGCCACCCTCAGCCGCGGCTATAACCGCAAGACCAAAGGCTTCCTGCTGGCAAAAGAAAACACCACCGCCGCAGACATCGGCGACGAGCCCATGCAGTTCCACCAGAAATACCCTGACATTACCGTATGCGTAGGAGAAGAACGGATGCTCGCCGTGCCCGAGCTGCTGGGCGACCGCCCGGAAACGCAGGTAATACTGCTGGACGACGCTTTCCAGCACCGTTCCATTAAACCCGGCCTGAACCTGATGGTGACGGATTACAGCCGTCTTTTTACCCGCGACCACGTAGTGCCTTTCGGGCGGCTGCGCGAAGGGCGGAAAGGGTACCAGCGTGCAAACGGCATCATCGTCAGCAAATGCCCGCCCGGCCTTACGCAGCAGGAGCAGGAGAAGATCCGCGCGGAAATACGGCCATTGCAGCAGCAGCGGCTGTTTTTCACCACTCTGCGGTATGGGCGGCCCGTTGACATGCTTACGAACGAAACGGCCGTGATACCGGCGGATGCGGGCATCCTCGTGGTTTGCGGCATCGCCCGGCCGGAGCCGCTGGTACAACATTTGCTGCAACAGCATCAAAACGTGCACCTGCTCCCGTTCCCGGACCATTATTATTACACGCAGAAAGACCTGGACAAGATACAAACGGAGCTTGACCGCATAGACGGGACGCAAAAAGTGATCGTCACCACGGAAAAAGACGCCGTAAGGCTGCACCTGCTGAAAGAGCGGATCGGGCGCATGCAGCTGCCTTTTGCGGTGATCCCCGTGGAAGTGGCTTTCCTGGCGGGAGAGGAGGAATCGTTTAATAGTTTTATTTTTGACTATGTTGCAAATGGGTTGTTGACGGCAGCGAACGAGGCCTGACAATCAGTACCGCACCCAAAAATCATGTTAATGGCAAAGAAGAAGAAACCCAAAAAAGACAGCAGCCAGAAAAAGACCTATAAAGGTATTGTGGACGTAACCCGCTCCGGGATGGCCTTTGTGGCGGTAGAAGGCCTGCCGAGCGACATCATGGTAAAACAGAAGAACCTGAACACGGCGCTCGACGGCGACGAAGTGCTGGTGGACGTGATCCGCCAGGGCAAAGGTCTCGGCCGTATGGAAGGTTTTATTACCGATGTGCTGAAACGCAAAAAGACCGAATTTACCGGCACCATACAGCTCAGCAAAACCTTCGCATTCCTCGTGCCCGAAAAAGGCGCCGGCGTGCCGGACATCTATATTCCCGAAAATTCGCTCGGCGAAGCCAAAGACGGCGACAAAGCCGTGGTGCGCATCACGGCCTGGGGCGAAAAAACGCGCAAGCCCGTGGGAGAGATCGTCGAAATACTCGACGCGTCCGACTCCAACGACCTCGCCATGAAGGAAATACTCGTGGAAAGCGGCTTCCCGCTGCATTACCCGGACGAAGTGCTGGAAGAAACGGCACGCATATACGAAAAGATCACGGAGGACGAAGTCGCCAAACGCAAGGACTTCCGCAAGATCCTCACCTTTACCATCGACCCGGTGGACGCCAAGGATTTCGACGACGCCCTTTCCATCCGCCGTCTCAAGAACGGGCTGCTGGAAATCGGCGTGCATATCGCGGACGTGAGCCATTATGTAGAGCCGCTCACCGCGCTGGACAAGGAAGCGGAAAAACGCGCCACCTCCGTTTACCTGCCGGACAGGGTGCTGCCCATGCTGCCCGAAAAAATATCCAACGAGCTCTGTTCGCTGCGGCCGCATGAGGACAAGCTGACGTTCTCCGCCGTGTTCCAGATCGACGACAAGGCGCAGGTAAAACAATACGGGCTGGGCCGCACCCTCATTCATTCCGACCACCGCTTTACGTATGAAGAAGTGCAGGACATCATCGAGAAAGGCGAGGGGCCTTACGACCAGGAAGTGCTGCTGCTGAACGGTCTCGCGCAAACGCTGCGAAAAAAACGTTTCAAAGACGGCGCGATCAATTTTTCGTCGCAGGAAGTACGCTTCAAGCTGGACGCTACCGGCAAGCCCATTGGCGTCACCATCAAGGAAAGCAAGGAAGCGCACCAATTGATCGAGGAATTTATGCTGCTGGCCAACCGCACGGTGGCGGAATATGTATCCAAACAGAAGTTCAATAAAAACCCGGTGCCTTTCCCTTACCGCGTGCACGATACGCCGGACGAGGAAAAGATGCATGTATTTGCCGTTTTTGCGAGTAAATTCGGGTATAAATTCGATGTGAACAGCCCGGACACGATCGCCACGTCTTTCAACAAGATGCTGCAGCTGGTGCAGGGAAAACCTGAACAGCATGTACTGGAAACGCTGGGTATCCGCACCATGGCCAAAGCAGCGTACACCACGGAAAACATCGGCCACTACGGGCTGGGCTTTTCGCATTACTGCCACTTTACCTCGCCCATCCGGCGATATCCCGACGTGCTGGTGCACCGCATCCTGGCGCAATGCCTGGCGGACGACGTGAAGATCGACAAGCAGCTGGAAAAACGCTGCAAACATTCCTCCGAAATGGAAAGAAAGGCCATGGACGCCGAACGCGCCGGCAACAAGTACAAACAGGTGGAATTTATGCAGCAGTTCATCGGCGACACATTCGAAGCCGTCGTAAGCGGCGTGGCGCATTTCGGCTTCTGGGCCGAAACGGTGGACGCCAAATGCGAAGGGCTTATCAGCGTACATAACCTCAGCGAGGATTTCCGTCATTCGGAATCGGAATACGCGCTGATCGGCATGCAAACCGGCCGCAGGATCAGGATCGGGGACAGGGTGACCATCCGCGTGGTGGCCGCGAGCCTTGCCAAGCGGCAGCTCGACTACGACCGGGTGGAAACCGAAGAAAGTGCCGCCAAACGCCCGTCCAGGCGCAGAAGCGCGGACATGCCGAGAGAAGGAGTGGAGGTAGACAGCGTGCGCATGCCCGAACGAAGCGGGAAAAAAACGGCGGGGAATACCGGCAAACCAAAAGGCCAGGGCCGGAAAGCGGCTGCGGGAACAAAGCAGGCCGACCGGAAAAAAAAGAAATAACAGCAGATCAAAGACGAACATAACACGCGCATCATGCAATCATTTAAAGACTTGTCAGTACAGTTTGAAGAACAGTTTAGCAAAAGACAATTCCCGGAGCATCCCGCCAATCTGTACGATCCGGCCCAGTACATACTCGGCATCGGCGGCAAAAGGATCAGGCCCGTGCTATGCCTGCTCGGCAACGAGCTGTTCGACGAGATACAGCCCGACGCATTTCACGCGGCCAACGCGGTAGAGCTGTTCCACAACTTCACGCTCATACATGACGACATCATGGACAAAGCGCCGCTTCGCCGCGGCATGCCCACCGTTCATATCAAATACACCGATTCCGCCGCCATTCTCGCCGGCGACGTGATGCTCATCCATAGCTACGATTACCTGAACAAGATCACCGGCAGATACCGCACGAAGATCATCAACGTGTTCAACAAGGCCGCCCGTGAAGTATGCGAAGGCCAGCAGCTCGATATGGACCTTGAACAGATGCAGCCGGAGCAGGTGAATTACGATCATTATGTGAACATGATCGCGCTGAAAACTTCCGTGCTGCTGGCCGCAAGCCTGCAAATGGGCGCCATCACCGGCGGCGGCAGCGAAGGCAACCAGCAGCATCTGTATGAGTTCGGCAAAAACGTAGGCATCGCCTTCCAGATACAGGACGATTACCTCGACGCTTTTGGCGACCCTGAAAAATTCGGGAAAAAACAGGGCGGCGACATCCTCATCAACAAAAAAACCTTCTTGCTGCTCAAAGCGCTCGAGCTTTGCAATCCCGCGCAGCGCAAGCACCTGCACGAGCTGATGGAAACGAACCCGGATAATAAGGTAGCGGAAGTACTGCAGGTATTCCACGACTGCCGTGTAGACGAATTGGCCGAAAAGGAAAAGGAACGTTTCAGCCGCATCGCGTACGAGCACCTGGAAGCCATCGCCGTTTTATCCACGCGGAAAGCGCCGTTGAAGGAGCTGGCGGATTTTCTGCTCACGAGGCAGCATTGATAGCTGAATAGTATTATATTTGACCGTTAATGGTAAATGGCAACGAGCAATCGCCGCTGTTTACCATTAACGGTTTTTAATATCAACCCTTAACTACAACAGATGTCTAAATCGCTTTTCAGGAAAAAGTCCCTAGCCAATATTTTGCAGGACGCCAAAAGCGGCGAAGCCCATGCGCATGCCTCAGGGCTGAAAAAAGTGCTGAACGTGCGCGACCTTACCCTGATGGGAGTGGCGGCGGTGATCGGCGCCGGTATTTTTTCCACCATCGGGCAGGCGGCATACGACGGCGGTCCCGGCGTGATATTCCTCTTTGTGCTCACGGCCGTCACCTGCGGCTTTACCGCGCTTTGTTACGCCGAGTTCGCATCTCGCGTGCCGGTAGCGGGCAGCGCGTACACCTACTCTTACGTGGCCTTCGGCGAGCTCGCAGCCTGGATCATCGGCTGGGCGCTCATCCTCGAATATTCTATCGGCAATATCGTAGTGGCCATTTCATGGAGCAGCTATTTCAATAATGTGCTCGAAGGCATGAACATCCATCTGCCCGCCTGGCTCGTAACCGATTACCAGACGGCCAAAGAGATGTTCGCCACCGACCCTTCCAAAGCCCTCGCATGGACCACCGCGCCCATCGTGAACGGCTGGCGCGTGATCATGAACATCCCGGCATTTCTCATCGTGGTGCTGATCACCATCGTGGCATATATCGGCATCCGCGAAAGCAAAAAGAGCGCCAACGCTATGGTGGGCCTCAAGCTCATCGTGCTGGCCGTAGTGGTGCTTATTGGCGTGTTCTATATCGACACCAGTAACTGGACGCCCTTCTTGCCCAACCAGTTCGAAGGCGTGCTGAAAGGCGTGTCCGCCGTGTTCTTCGCCTATATCGGCTTCGACGCCATTTCCACCACGGCGGAAGAAAGCGCCAACCCGCAGCGCGACATGCCGCGCGCCATGATCTATTCGCTGATCATCTGCACCGTGATCTACGTGATCGTAACGCTGGTGATCACGGGCATGGTGAATTATTCCGAATTTAACAACGTGTCCGACCCGCTGGCATACGTGTTCGATAAGCTCAACATGGAAAAGGTCGGTTACGTGATTTCCATCAGCGCCGTAGTAGCGGCCACCAGCGTGATACTCGTGTTCCAGATCGGGCAGCCGAGGATATGGATGAGCATGAGCCGCGACGGCCTGCTGCCCAAACGTTTTGCGAAAGTGCATCCCAAATATCATACGCCCGGCTTTTCCACCATCGTTACCGGTTTTATCGTGGCCATTCCTTCGCTGTTCGTGGAAAGCGGCATCGTGACGGACCTTACCAGCATCGGCACGCTATTCGCGTTCGTGCTCGTGTGCGGCGGCGTGTTGCTGCTGCCCCCGGCGGACAAAAGCAGCAAACGTTTCAACCTGCCTTACATCAACGGCATGATCATCGTGCCGGTACTCTTCGCCGCGTTCACGTTCTTTTTCCGTACGCGCATCAAAGACGCGTTCGTCAACATCGCGCAGTTCGATCACGAGCTGATACTGTTCCTGATATTCTACCTCCTCGCAGCGGCCATCACCCTCGCTACGATCGTTAAGCGGCTTTCGCTGATACCCGTGCTGGGCATGCTTTGCTGCCTCTACCTGATGATCGAGATACCCGTGCCCAGCTGGATCGTATTTTTCTGCTGGATGGGCGGCGGTCTTGTCGTGTATTTCCTGTACGGTTACTGGAGAAGCAGGCTCGCGCCGAAAACGGCGTAGTTCCCCGCAACGTTTTTTATATCAACAGCCGTTCCCGCACCAAAGGGAGCGGCTGTATTGTTTGGCGGATTTCGTAACTTTAGATACAGTAGCTCTTTTTTTATTTAAAACTTTCGTTATGAACCTCCTGCAACGCATTGAACGGTGGGGTAACAGTCATCACCCCAAATGGATTGACGGTTTACGGATATTGCTGGGATTGCTCCTGATGTGGAAAGGCATTCAGTTCGTCATGGATATCGACGTGCTGAAGGCGCGGATCGCCGAACAGCCTTTCCTCACGGCGCTTTCGTTCTGGCTGGCTCATTACATCGTTTTTGCGCATCTCGCGGGCGGTCTTTTTATCGCCCTCGGCCTGCTTACCCGCCTGGGCGCGCTCGTTAACCTGCCCGTGCTCATCGGCGCCGTATTTTTTGTGAACGCCGGCACCAACCTCTTCGCCGTATATCCCGAATTAAGCCTTTCCATCGCCGTTTTATTGCTGATCCTCTTCTTTCTCGTGGAAG
>JBQCFV010000352.1:0-8988 GCA_051958695.1 Chitinophaga sp.
CTTACAGGACCTGCGCCGCTTCCTGCTGATGACGGCGGACGCGCAGGGACTATACACCCAGTACGGCTTTACAGTCTGGGAATACCCTGAAAGGTGCATGAGCAGAAGGATGGGCGCACCCTATTCGGAATTGAAAAACACGATCGCATGAAAAAAATCCTGACCTGGATCATCATCATACTGGCCTTCATCGGCATCTTCATGCTGGGGCGCTGCACGGGCAACGGCAGCGCTGTCAACGAAAAAGCCGTTAACAACGTATTGCTGATCCGGGAGATTGCCGAACTCGCCAGTCTCGAGGTACAAGGCAACGCCTCCTTCAAGCAATCCAATGTGAACAACAGCGGCGCATGGAGCGATAACCTCAAGCGCGTATTCGCAGAAAACACAGCCTGGGTTTCTGTCCCCTATGTCGCCAAATATGGCGTGGACACCGATAGCACTAATTTCAGGCTCACCGTGAAAGACACGATCGTCACTATCCACCTTCCCCAACCTAAGCTCCTTAGCTTCGAGCTGAAGATGAACCGGATGGAAACTTCTTCCCGCAAAGGCTGGTTCACCTTCTCGGACGATGAGACATATACCGAAGTGCAGAAGAAGTTGTACGATACGGAACGCTCCCAGCTGGAAGAGAACGTGATGTACCAGAAGCAAAGCATGGATAAGATCATTGCTATCCTGCGCAGCTATTATACACCATTGGGATACGAAGTAAAAGTGCAGTTCTCAGGCGATACAAATATGAACGGCCCGGCGCTGGAATGATCATGCGGCATGCTGCGTGATATACTTCACCAGCAAGCGTTTGGCGACCGGCAGCAGGGTCTCTTCCAGGGGAAAGGAAAGATCGGTGGCTACCGTGTACACGGCAGGGTTAGGCAATTCGCGCCGGTTGCGGATGAGATCCGATTTGATGCTTTGCGTCGTATTGACGAGGCTGTGGGTATAAGTGCTGATCCACTGCGTGCGGATGCCGCGGAACTTTTCATCCGCCCGTTCGAAGATGGTGAGCCGGTATTGGTAAACCAGCGTATCATGCGCATGGCCGTCGCGCAGCAACATGTAACCTTCCTGGCTGTCGAGCGGCACGATGCCCACCGGCTCGATGTTCAACTGCTCTTCCACGAACTCATAAATTTCCGTGCCGCCCTGGATGGCGCCGTTCATTTCCGGGAGGGAAAAGCCGATGATGTTTTCCAGTTCTTCCATCAGTTCATCGTCTGCCACGATCTGCTCGTAAAGTATCTGCAGCCGCTGCAGATCGACCGCGGTAATCCGTTTGGGAAACTGCTGTTGAAGGAATTGTTTGGTGTCACGGAAGGCGACGAGATTGTTGTAATGGAAGATGAGGTCGCTCAGTTGAGGGTACAATTTGTTCTCGTTGAAACAACGGCTGATCTCTTGCAAATAAGCCAGCAAAGTGTACTTTTTCAGTTCAAAATCGATGTATCCGTCGGCAAACCAGGTCTCGCTTAATCCTTTCATAGCTCGGGACAATTAAATCCGTCCTACCTGAATTTACGGAATTTTCTCATGCGATCCACTTGTCACGTTCCGAATAACTACATTTTAACTAATGCATAACTTATTAATTTTGTGAAATATACAATTATCCCTTTTTTCCCCAGCTACCAGAAACGGCATCCAAAAAATATATTCAATACTTGCGCAGCAGAATATTGAGTTAATTCCTTATCTTCATTCAGTATTATTTTTCATTTTTTAATTTTTTTATCATGAACATCTACGTAGCCAACCTGCATTACAGGTTGAACGATGAGGACCTTCACCAAATCTTCAGCGAATTCGGGCAAGTTACCTCCGCAAAAATCATTAAAGATCACGAAACCGGTCGTTCACGTGGTTTTGGATTCGTCGAAATGCCCAACGAGGAAGAAGCTGGGAAAGCGATGGAGAGCCTCAACGGTAGTGAAGTGGAAGGCAAACAACTGATGGTCAACGAAGCACGTCCGAAAGCACCGAACCCCGGTGGCGGCAACAGAGGTGGCAGGCCCGGTGGTGGCGGTTATGGTGGCGGTGGCCGCGATCGTCGTTACTAAGCAGACTAACATCTATCGACCTATAAAGGCTTCCTCCGGAAGCCTTTTTTTATGGGCTGGCTCTTGGGCGTTGGCGCCTGATATTTTCCCGTGGCGGGGCGTAAGTTGAAAGGACTTTTGACCGGTATTTTCCCGTTAGCCCTGCCGTTCTCGGAAAGATAATTGCGATGCGTTGCCTGCATGGATGAGGGAAAACGTACGCGCCGGTCCCTGGCCGGGCAAGAGAACAGAGGCCGTTTTATTGCCGCCTCAAGCCGATTCCAGGGCCGGCTGGCGGCCGAAAAAGACCAGTCCAAGGTCATGAAAGGCCGTCTGGCGGTCTCCCCAAAACAAAAAAACCGCCCCAACAGGGCGGTCTTCCTATCATTTTCAAAGAAAAAGATCAATATTCCTTCGCCGGATCAAAATTCTCCAGCTCCGTAGCCACCGCGCTGAGGAAAGTAGAACCCAGCGAACCGTCTACGATACGGTGGTCGTAAGACATGGACAGGATCATCATATGCCGGATGGCAATGGAATCGCCCTGTTCCGTTTCCACCACCACGGGGCGTTTTTTGATGGCCCCTACCGCCAGGATGGCCACCTGCGGCTGGTTGATGATCGGCGTGCCGGTAAGGCTGCCGAAAGTGCCTACGTTGGTCAGCGTAAAGGTGCCGTTCTGCGTGTCTTCAGGTTTCAGGCGGTTCTGACGCGCGGCGTTGGCCAGGTTGTTTACCTGCTTGGTGAGCCCCACCAGGTTGAGCGTGTCCGCATTACGGATCACGGGCACGATGAGGTTGCCGCTTGGCAGCGCCGTGGCCATGCCTATGTTGATGTCTTTTTTCAGGATGATTTTATCCCCGTCCAGCGAGCAGTTCACCAGCGGGAAACGTTTGATGCATTTTACCAGGGCTTCCACGAAAAGCGGCGTGAAGGTGAGCTTTTCGCCCTCGCGTTTTTCAAAATCCTTTTTCACGCTGTCGCGCCAGCGCACCATATTGGTCACGTCCGCTTCTGCGAAGCTGGTCACATGCGGGCTGATGGCCTTGCTGCGCACCATATGCTCGGCGATGAGCTTGCGCATGCGGTCCATTTCGATGATCTCCACATTTTCGCCATAGCTGTTGGACGCCTGCACGGTGGTCATTTCGCGGGTATGCGTTTGCGCGGCGGGCCTTGCCTCCTGCGCGTCGTCGCGCACGATCTCAGGCTCCTGCACCTGCTGGCCGCGGTGGGCGATATAATCGAGGATGTCCCTTTTGCTCACGCGGCCTTCGCTGCCGGTACCGGGTATTTTTTCAAGCTCGGAAAAGCTGATGCCTTCCTGCTGCGCAATGGTAAGCACGAGCGGGGAATAAAAACGCGGCTCTCCGGAAGGTCTGCTGGCGGCGGGTTCCGGCCGGACCTGCGCAGGCGCTGGCACGGACTGGAAACGCGATTCCGTTTGCGCCGGTTTGGACGGCGCGGCCGGAGCCGCGGCGGGCGAAGCTTCCACGGAAGCGCCCGCTTCGGTTTGCACTCTTGCAATAACGGTACCGACGGGCACCACGTCATTTTCGTTATACAATATTTCGGTGATCTCCCCTTCCGCGATGGAGGGAACTTCACTGTCCACTTTGTCCGTAGCGATCTCCAGCACCGTTTCCTCCACCTTCACATGATCGCCCGGCTTTTTGTGCCAGCGCAGGATCGTGGCTTCCATAATGCTTTCTCCCATTTTGGGCATCACCAGTTCGACTATTGCCATATAAGTGCTTTTTTTTAATAGATGACAAAAATAAGGGAAATTAAAGTTCCAGCCATTTCCGCAGTTCGTTCATGGCGGCCACGACGGTCATATCCGTATTCCGCGCGCGGTCGTAGCGGAAATGATACCGCGTGGTCACTATGCGACCCTTCCCGCCCACGGCGATCCATACGGTGCCCACGGGCTTTTCCTCGCTGCCGCCATCGGGCCCCATGATGCCCGATACGGCCATCACACAATCGACGTTGAGCGTGCGCAAAGCGCCTTCCGCCATTTCGCGCACGGTCTGTTCGCTGACTGCGCCGGATTGTTCCAGGGTGGCTGGTTTCACGCCTAGCACGTTCGTTTTTATTTCGTTCGCGTAGCTTACTACGCCGCCTTTGAAGTAACGGGAGCTGCCCGGCACCGCGGTGATCTGCGCGGCGATCTTGCCGCCGGTACAGCTTTCGGCAGTGCCGGCGGTGAGGCCTTTTTCAAGTAATATTTTCCCGAGCACCACGCCCATCGGTTCGTCCTCAGCAGCTACTACAATATCAGCCAGCTGCGTACGCAGCGCGTCGAACGCGGTTTTTATCTCTGCGGCGGCGGATTTTTTTTCGGGTGATACGGAGGTGAGACGCAGCTTCAGCAACCCGTAATTGGGCAGGTACGCCAGCTTGATATGTGCGGGCAGCGCGGCCTCAAAATCTTTGATGCGCTCGGCCACGAAAGATTCTCCCATGCCAGCGGTGATCAGCGTATAATGCAGCAGTACGGGCGTTTCGAAACGCGCCTGCAATCGCGGTATCACTTCCGTTTCCATGAGGCCTTTCATTTCATATGGCACGCCGGGCATCGATACGAATATCTTTCCTTCTTTCTCGAACCACATGCCGGGGGCGGTGCCTTTCAGGTTGGGCAGCACGGTGCAGGAATCCGGCACCAGCGCCTGCGCCACGTTCCTTTCCAGCACGGGTAGCTTGCGCGCTTCAAACATGGCGGAGAGACGGGCAAAGGTGGCTTCGTCCCGCACCAGCTTCCCGCCGAAATATTCGCATAGCACGGGTTTGGTAATATCGTCCGCGGTGGGCCCAAGGCCCCCGGTGATCAGTATGATGTGCGACAAACGCGATTCTTCGTCCAGCGCGCGGATGATGGCTTCACGGTCGTCACCCACGGCCACGCGGCGCTGCACCCAGATGCCGGCGTCGTTGAGCCGCTGCCCCATCCAGGCGGAATTGGTGTCTATCGTTTGCCCGATCAGCAGCTCGTCGCCGATCGTGATAATGCTCGCTACAATTTTTTCCATGATAAGAATGGCTTGAGGGTGGCCCTGTTATTTTGACACCGGCGCAAAATGCGGCGCCAGCTTTTCGCGCAGTGCTTCCGGCATGCTCATGCGTGTTTTTGTTTTGGCATCTATGAAAGCGAGCGTTACCGTGCCAACGTTCAGCAGCTCGCCTTTTTGATTGTACAATTCCGAATGGAACTGGATCTTGTGATTGGCGGGCATTTCTTTTAGTATAGTCTTCACCGTTATAACGTCGTCGTAATACGCGGGCCGCAGGTATTTTACGTTCAGCTCCGCCACCGGCATCATTACGCCCTGCTCTTCCAGCTCGCGGTAAGTAAAGCCCAGCTGCCGGATGGCGTCCGTTCTTCCCACTTCGTAATAAAGCGCATAGTTGCCGTAATAGAGATAGCCCATCTGGTCCGTTTCGCCGTACCGCACGCGTATGTCAATCGTGGTTGTGTACATGGTCTTCTTTAAAATGGATTGTAAAAGTAGGGGATTTTGACAGGTATAAAAAAAGAGTTCCGTGCACGATGCACGGAACTCTTTAAAAACGTATGCAGGACTATTATTTGCCGATGGCCGCGTCCAGCGAATATCTGCCGGGGCCGGTGAACAGGATGGACACCCACATGCCGAGGAAAAGCACGGCCACTTCCCTATGCATCACCGGGTCGTTGCCATGGATCATAAAAACTATCACGCAAAAAAGAATGATCAGCGGAATGGTGGCCAGCCGGGTAAGCAGGCCCATGAGCACAAGCGCGCCGCAGAAAAACTCCGCGAAGATGACGAGGATGAGCGAAGGCGTTCTGCCGATGCCCAAAGGATCTGAAAAGGTTTGCGCTTTTGACGCAAAATTCACTAGCTTGGGCCAGCCGTGCATCATGATCATCGCGCCAAAGAGCACGCGCTGCAGCAACAGGGCAAAATTCAGGGCCCCGCTGTTGACTTTGGAAGAGAGTAATTTCATAGACGATATTTGGTTTGATTCTTGTTAAGTACTCCCGCGTTGGGATTCCTGCTCGAATTTATATATTTTTAATGCATATTAACGTAAAAGTCAAATTTAGCGAGGCATTTCTCCAAAACCAAAAGGAGCGCTGCGTTAGTTATCCACATCCTGCAGTTTATCCACATTGCGTAGATAAACTGCGAAGGGCAAAACAGGCGGAAACGGTTATATTTGCCCGGTTTGCACCCCTTTACTGATGCCAATTTTCACACCCGGCGCCGGGATATTCAAAGGCCGCACAACGCGGTACCTGAAATATTTCCGGGGCTGAGCCGTTTTTAAAAATATTGTAAGAAATAACATAAAAATCATGAAGCTATTCACCAGAAAGAACCAAGCTATTCCAAAAGTGCATGCGCTCCTGGTGCTGGCGGGAATGCTGGGGACCGCTGCCGCGCACGCGCAGCAATCCAGCATTTACACCGAGCCTGACAAAACTTTCAAAGAAGCCCAGCAACTTTACAAGGAGGGCAAATACGCCGTTTCCCAACAACTTTTCAAGCAGACCATCGACGGGATCGGGTATTTTTCGGAAACCAGCCGCTCGCTGGTGAATACCGACGCGCATTACTACTACACCATGTGCGCCCTCAAGCTCGGCAACGACGATGCGGAGAAAAAAGCGCTCGACTTTCTCAAATATTTCAACAACGGCGCCCGCGAACAAATGGTGAGCTTCCAGCTCGCGCGTTTTTATTTCAACGCCAACAAGCTGCAGGAAGCCATTCCCTATTACGAGCAGGCCAGCATCGACAATCTTTCCAACGAAGAGATCGCCGATATGAAATTCGAGCTGGCTTACTGTTATTTCAACGTAAAGGACTTCAAGAAAGCGCAGCCGCTTTTTGCTTCCATCAAGGACATACAGAACAAATACTACGTGCCCGCCAACTACTACCACGGCTTCATTTCCTATTACAACAAACAGTACGCGGCCGCGCTCAGCAGCTTCGAACGGGTGAAGAACGAGCCGAAGTACGCCAGCGTGGTGCCGTATTATATCGCGGAGATCCTGTACTTCCAGGGCAAGCGCGACCAGGTGATCTCCTACGCCGAACCGCTCATCCGCAAAGGCACTATCTATTACGACGCCGAGCTGAAACAGCTCGTGGGACAGGCCTATTTTGAAAAGAAAGATTACCAGAAAGCCCTCCCCTACCTGGAAGAGTTCCAGGAAAACGCGGAGGAGATCAGGAAGGAAGACGTATACCAGTTGTCGTACGCCTATTACCAGACGGCCAACCTCGAAAAAGCCATTGCGGGCTTCAAACAGCTTAGCAGCGAAAAAGATTCATTGGGGCAGAACTCCATGTACCTGCTCGGCGACTGCTACCTGCGCACCGGTCAGAAAGCCAACGCGCGAAACGCTTTCGCTTTCAGCGCGCGCAACAGCTCCAATGCGAAGCAGCAGGAAATATCCCGTTTCAACTACGGCAAACTTTCCTTCGAGCTCGGTTACCAGGACGCCGCCATTGCCGAACTTACAAATTTCATGAACCATTACCCGCGCTCGGAATATGCAACCGAAGCGCGTGAAATACTCGTGCAGCTTTTTGCCAACACGAACAATTACAAGGAAGCCATCGCCATACTCGAGCAGCTGCCGGAAAAAAGCCCGGCGGTACTGAGGGCTTACCAGAAAGTGGCCTACGGCCGCGCCACGCAGCTGGTGAACGATCAGCAGCTTGCGGAGGCGAACCGTTTGCTGGATATTTCACTCGCTAACCCTTATGATAAAAACCTCGTGCAGCTCGCGCAGTTCTGGAAAGCGGAAGTAGCGCTGCGGCAGAATAAAACGGACGAAGCGATCAGCGCGCTGAGAGCGTACTTCAACACCGGCACCGCGCCTGCTTCCGGTGAAGCGAACGTGAGCACCGCCAGCTACAACATGGGTTACAGCCTGCTCAAAAAAGAACAGTACGCGGATGCGCTGCCTTATTTTGAAGCTGCGCAGCGCACCGGCGGCCCCAACGCAGGGCGCATCACTACGGACGCATTGTTGCGCGCGGCCGACTGTCATTACATGCTGCGCAACTTCACCGAAGCCAACGCGCTGTACGACCGCATCATCGCCAACAACGACGCCGGCGCGGATTACGCCACCTACCAGAAAAGCATTATCCTTGGCATACAGGGCAAGCATAGCGAAAAGCTGAACCTGCTCAAACAGCTCGCCGTTAAATATCCCGGCTCCAATTTCAACAACGACGCCGAAATGGAGATCGCGGACACTTACCTGAGCGACGAACGTTTCACGGACGCCATTCCCCACCTCAAAAACAGCCTGCAAAAGCAGCCCGAAGGGCCTAACGCCCCGAAAGCATTGCTGAAGCTGGGGCTTGCTTATTTTAACACCGGGCAGGGAAGCACGGCGGTGGATTATTTCAAGCAGGTGGTGGAAAAATTCCCCGCGTCCAACGAAGCCAATACCGCCTTACAAAATATCCGCACCATTTACGTGGACCAGGGCAAAACGGACGATTATCTCGCCCTGCTGAAATCCACCGGCCGCTCCGTATCCGCCACCGCGGAAGATTCGCTGAGCTACGCCGCCGCCGAAACGCGCTTCAGCAGCGGGGATTATGCCGCGGCCATCACCGCTTTCGACAATTACCTGCAGCGTTACCCCAACGGGCAGTTCGCTTTGCAGGCCAACTTCTATAAAGCCGAATGTCTTTACAACAAAAAAGACTACGCCGCCGCGTTGCCCGCTTATGAGTTCGTGCTCGCCAAAGGAGCCAGTCCTTTTGCGGAAAGAGCCGCGCTGCAGGCCGCTTACCTGAACTATTACCAGGTGAAGGATTATGGAAAAGCGCTCGGCTATTACCAGCAGCTGCAAAGTCTTGCTACCACCAAAGACAATACCATGGCGGCCATGCGCGGCCTGTTGCGCAGCCATTACCAGTTGCTG
>JBQCFV010000353.1:0-2911 GCA_051958695.1 Chitinophaga sp.
GGTTCTACAAGGAACAAAGGCTGGTCGTATTCCACCGGCGACGCATCGTCTACCAGCACTTTCACGATCCTGCCGCTGACTTCGCTTTCGATTTCGTTGAACAGCTTCATGGCTTCAATGATGCATACCACTTTGCCCGACGCCACGTCGTCGCCCACGTTTACGAACGGCGGCTTGTCCGGCCCGGCGCTGCGGTAGAAAGTACCGATCATGGGAGATTTGATGGTGATAAGGTTGGTGGCCGCCGCGGCGGGAGCAGCGGGAGCGGCTGCTGCAGGCGCAGGTGCGGCAGCTGCGGGCTGGGGAGCCACTGCCACGGGTTGAACCGCCGTTACCGCCGGTACTGTTACGATCTGCTGTATTTCGCTCTCCTTTTGCTTTATGGTAATCTTGAACTTGTCCTGCTCAATGCTCAGTTCGCTGACGTTCGATTTGTTAACCATTTTAATCAGCTCCTGAATCTGTTTAAAGTCCATGTAGACAGTTTTTGGTTTTTAGTAATTGCTGGTTCGCTTGATAAAAGAAAATGTAGAAATATGGTTATTCTTTTACTCTCTCGATATATTCACCCGTTTTGGTGTTCACCCGGATCAGTTCGCCTTCGTTTACAAAGAGAGGCACCATCACGGTAGCGCCGCCTTCCACGGTGGCAGGTTTCAGGGTGCGGGTAGCGGTATCGCCCTTCATGCCCGGCTCTGAATAGGTCACTTTCAGCACGATCTTGTCCGGCAGCTCCACGCCCATCGGCAGCTCGGTTTCGGTATTGATGGAGATGGACACCTCGTCGCCGTCTTTCAGGAACTGCGGGGAATCTACCAGCGATTCCGCCACCACGATCTGCTCGAAGGTTTCTTTGTCCATAAAATTATACCCGCTGTCGTCCTTGTAAAGGAACTGGAACGGTTTTTTCTCCACACGCACCGGGTAAATGGTGTCGCCGGAGTTCCATGTATGCTCGATGGAACGGCTATTGTCAACGCCCTTCAATTTTGCCCACACTTTCGCTGCTGCACGGGCGGTTTTATTCTGACCAAACTCTACGACAGAATACAAGCTGTTATCCAGCTTTATGATCAATCCTGTTCTGATATCTGCGGTGGTAGCCATAAAAAGGTCACTGATTTAAAGTTAAAAATTTACATTAGGATTGCAAAAGTAAAAATTTTCGCATATGAACAAACAAAACTTGCCGGAATTACCACAAAAGCGGTATAGTTTTGGTGCCGTATGCCTGTTTTTGACTTTCACTTATCAATTAAAAAATATGAATATGAGAAGATGGTTTTTCCTGTTTTTACTGCTTCCCGCATTGCTGAAAGCGCAAACTCCCGCCAAAGCCCCGGCAAATATCCCGCCTTTCCGGCAATTTTCCATCATTTCGCCCCTGCCGATGCAGATGTACAACGGACAGACCATTACCAAGAACGACCTGCCCAGGAATAAACCCGTGCTCGTATTCCTGTTCAGCGTGGAATGCGAGCATTGCGCGCATATGACGCAGGACATTTTAAAGAACATCGACAAATTCGGCAAAACCACGCTGCTCATGATCACCCCGTTCAGGCTGGACAGGATGAGGGCCTGGTACGACGAATACCGCATCGGCAACTATCCCAACATTATCATGGCAGCCGAGCCCACGCGGCAGATCGTATATTATTACGACCTCCACAATTTCCCCGGTATTTACATCTACGACAAAAAACACCGGATCGTAGCGGACTACGAAGGTACCGTTAAACTCGACACATTGTTAAAGCACTTGTAAATTTCCGGGCGGCAGCACGCGGATCGGGAAAATTTAGCACTTTCCGCCGAAATTAACGTTCCGATATCCTATTTTTGTTTCCCAAATAATTCTTCACCTTTTTAAAATACTCAGATACGATGAAAGTTACTGTTGTAGGAGCTGGAAATGTAGGCGCAACCTGCGCTAACGTGCTGGCCCACAGAGATTTTCTGCAGGAGGTGGTTTTGCTTGACATCAAGGAAGGCACCGCAGAAGGAAAGGCCCTGGATACCTGGCAGCAAGCCCCGATAGATTATTACAGCACGAAAGTGACAGGCGTGACGAACGATTACTCCAAAACCGCCAACAGCGACGTGGTAGTGATCACCTCCGGCCTCCCCCGCAAACCGGGCATGAGCCGCGACGACCTGATCTCCACCAACGCCAATATCGTTAAATCTGTAACCGAGAACGTTACCAAACATTCTCCCAACGCCATCATTATCATCGTTTCCAACCCGCTCGACGTAATGACCTATTGCGCGTACCTCACTGCCAAAAAAGACAGCAGCAAGGTATTCGGCATGGCCGGCATCCTCGATACCGCCCGCTACCGCGCATTCCTGGCAGACGAGATCGGTTGCTCGCCGAAAGACATCCAGGCCATCCTGATGGGCGGCCACGGCGACACGATGGTGCCCCTCCCCCGTTACACTACCGTAGGCGGCATTCCCGTAACGGAGCTGGTGGCGGCGGACAAGCTCGAAGCTATCATCCAGCGCACGAAAGTAGGCGGCGGCGAGATCGTGAACCTGCTGGGCACTTCAGCCTGGTACGCTCCCGGCGCGGCTGCAGCGCAAATGGTGGAAGCCATCATCAAAGATGAAAAACGCATCTTCCCCGTGTGCGCATGGCTCACCGGCGAATACGGCCAGAAAGACATCTACCTCGGCGTGCCCGTGGTGCTGGGCAAAGGCGGTATCGAAAAGATCATCGAGCTGAAGCTGAACAGCGACGAGCAGGCATTGCTCGAAAATTCCGCCAAACACGTGAAGGAAGTAATGAACGTGCTTGACAAAATGCAAACCCCTGCCTGATCCCGGCAGACCAACCTATAAAAAAAGCATCCGCAGGCCGGATGCTTTTTTGTTTCAACCCCATTTGCTGTTATAACAACTGATA
>JBQCFV010000354.1:0-2872 GCA_051958695.1 Chitinophaga sp.
CGCACGCCAACCAGGCGCACGTGATCGATAAAAGCAGCAACCTCCAGCATTGGAAAGAGCTTTACGGCGAACCTTCCCGGCCGGACAACGAACTGCCGCCGCAGGAAACGCCGCACACGCATAGCACCAGCACCGCTTCCGTGATAGACGAGCGCTGGCAGGAGGCCGCCACCGATCACAAGGTGCCCGTGCAGGTGCACCAGCAATTTATTCTCTCGCAGATCAAATCCGGTTTTATACTGATAGACAAGCGCGCAGCGCACGAGCGCATCCTGTACGAACGTTACCAGAAAGCGCTGTCCGAAAAACCCATGGCCACGCAGCAAAGCCTGTTCCCGCAAACGCTGGAGCTGCTGCCCGCTGACGCGCTCATCATCACCGAAATGCTGCCCGACCTGCAGGCGCTCGGCTACGACCTGGAACCTTTCGGCCAGCATACTTTCGTGGTGCGCGGCACTCCCGCCGATATTCAAACGGGCAACGAGCAGGCCAGCATCGAAGGCCTGCTGGAGCAGTTCAAACATTTCAGCAACGAGCTGAAGCTCAGCCGCCGCGAGCGCCTCGTGCGCTCCATCGCGCGCAACAACGCCATCCCTCCGGGCAAAATACTGGGCACCCGGGAAATGCAGAACCTCATCGACGAGCTGTTCGCCTGCGCCACGCCCAACATTTCGCCGGGCGGCCGCTTTACGTTCATCTCGTTCAAGCTGAACGATCTTGAAAAAATGTTTGAAAGGGGAATGTAACCGGGGATCAGCTTCTCAATATTTCCATTGCGTCTTTCAGCTGGTGGTACAATAAAGAATATGCTTTGTAATTCCGCTGGTAGATGTGCAGGTGCGCTTCGTCCGGCTCGAACACCCTCGCGGCCGCCGCAGGACTGAACTGCCAGGCGTCTATCTGTTCGAGCGCATGCCAGCCGAGCAAAGCCGCGCCAAGCGCGGAGGCGTCCTCGTCCTGGTGCAGGAGCATGGGTTTCTGGAAAATGTCCGCCAGCAATTGTATCCAAAGTGGCGATGCCGTAAAACCTCCGCTCACCGTCACTTCGTGCACGTCGCCCACTACCGTTTCCAACGCTTCGCCCACGCTGTACAGGCCGTAGCAGATGCCTTCTATCAGCGCCCGTTGAAAATGCGGGGAACCGTGCTGCTGGCGGATGCCGACATACGCGCCGGTAGCCCGGCTGTCCCATACGGGCGCACGTTCGCCGAGCAGGTAAGGCATGCATAGCAGCCCGTCCGCGCCGGGAGGCGCGGTGAAGGCAGTTTTCAGGAAATCGTTGTTATCGGACCAGGGCAGGAACGCGTTGGAGAACCATTTTAAATCGCCGCCGCCGTTGTTCACCGCGCCGCCGCATACATAATGATCCGGCGTAAGCAGGTAGGAAAAAAGACGGCCCTGTTCGTCGTCCGCCGGTTTGCCGGTCATCATGCGCATGGCGCCGCTGGTGCCGATGGTGAGCGCGGCATGACCAGGCTGAACGGCCCCGCTGCCGAGTTGCGCGAGACAGCCGTCGCTGCTGCCGGTGAGTATCAGCGTATCCGCCGGTACGCCGAGCGCCTGCGCCATCGCCGGGTCCATGCCGATGAGCAAACGCGTGGTCTCCACCGGTATCGGCAGCCGCTCTTCCGTAACGCCGGCCAGCTCCAGCGCGGGCGCGTACCAGTCCAGCGTTCGAACGTCGAACAGGCCCGAGCCGGAAGCCACGGAATAATCGGTTACGTATTCGTGGAAGCACCGGTAAAGGAACAGTTCCTTGATGCCGGCAAAGCAGGCGGCCTGTTCGAAGATCTCCGGCTGGTGCTCTCGCAGCCATTGGAGCTTGCAAAGCGGGCTCATCGGATGGATGGGCGTGCCGGTGGCCTGGTATATTTTTTTCCCTTCGGGTGAATTTTTTAACGCGGTAGCATATTTTTCCGCCCGGTTGTCCGCCCAGGTCATGAGCGGCGTGAGCGGTTCGCCGTCCGCATCCACGGCCATAAAGCTATGCATGGCGCTGCTTAGCGCAATGGCGGCGGGCGGCGCGCCCATCTCTTCCACCGTTTGACGGATGGCGTCTATCACCGCGGAAATGATCTGCTCAGGGTCCTGCTCGCTGAAGCCGGGTTGCGGGTGCTGGGTCGGGTACGATTGTCTTTTCGATGCCGGGATGTGCCCGGAAGGCGTCACCGCCACCGTTTTGGCGCTGCCCGTTCCGATATCAACGCCCAGGATATATGGTGTCTTCGTTGTCATAGAATAGAAGCCGAAAGTAAAAAACACCTTCCATTTTCCACATTTAATTTATAGATTTAAAAACTCAGGTCGAATCTTATTAACAAAAATCCACGTTCAAAACCATGGCATTTGAGATTAAAAAACAGGCGAAGTCGTACGATGTATGCATCATCGGCTCCGGCGCAGGAGGAGGCATGGCTGCCAAAGTACTGTCTGAAGCGGGCCTGAAAGTAGCCCTGCTGGAAGCAGGCCCAAAATACGATCCGGCCGATCCCGCTCAGCAAACGCAGCTGAAATGGCCTTACGAATCACCGCGCAGGGGCGCCAGCACCACCCGGCCGTTCGGCGACTTCGATGCGGCATACGGCGGATGGGAAATTAACGGCGAACCCTATACGAAAAAGAACGGCACGCAGTTCGACTGGTTCCGCTCGCGTATGGTGGGCGGCCGCACCAACCACTGGGGGCGCATTTCGCTCCGCTTCGGCCCCAACGATTTTAAACACCATAGCCTCGACGGGCATGGGGACGACTGGCCCATCGGCTATGACGACGTAAAACCTTTCTACGACCGCGTGGATAAAATGATCGGCGTGTTCGGCTCCAAAGAAGGCATTTACAACGAGCCGGACGGCTACTTTCTTCCGCCGCCCAA
>JBQCFV010000355.1:0-5979 GCA_051958695.1 Chitinophaga sp.
AACCCGGCACCTCATCGGCATGGCCAATATGGTGCAGGACGAATTTAACGGCGAAATACCGGACAACGTGCCCGACCTCGTAAAGCTGCCTGGCGTGGGCCGCAAAACCGCCAACGTGATCACCAGCGTGGTGCACCATCAGCCGAATATGGCGGTGGACACGCATGTGTTCCGCGTAGCGGCGCGCATCGGCCTTACCACCAACGCCAAAACGCCGCTGCAAACCGAATTGCAGCTCATAAAAATGATCCCGAAAGAAAAGATCTATATCGCGCATCACTGGCTCATCCTGCACGGCCGCTACATTTGCGTGGCGCGCAGCCCGAAATGCGGGGAGTGCGGTTTGAGGCCCGCCTGCAAATATTACCAGCAGCTCATCAAGGCATGATCTGCATTCCTGCCGTGGAGGGAATCGTATTTTTTAAACACCGGTTTCAAAGGTTAACTTTCGTTGCAAGCTGAGAGGTTTTTCATTATCTTGAAAATCAAAACCCTCCACCACGTGAATAACAGTACCCGCTTCCAGCTATCCTTCATGATGTTCCTCCAGTATTTTATCTGGGGCGCATGGTATGTGTCCATGAACAGTTACATGGTCGCCAACCTCGACTCTACGGGCAAACAGATCACTTACGCTTACGGCGCGCTGGCCGTTGCCACCATGATCTCGCCGTTTTTTGTCGGGCGCATCGCCGACCGGTATTTCTCCGCGGAAAAAATCATGGGCGCGCTGCATATCGCCGGCGGGGCATTTCTTTTCCTGGCGACGCTTACTGTTTCCAACCCGCTTTTTATCACCATCATCCTCATTTATTCGCTCCTGTACATGCCCACCATTGCGCTGAGCAACAGCGTGGCCTTCCAGCAGATGCAGGACCCCGCAAAAGAATTTCCGGCCGTACGTATGCTCGGCACCGTAGGCTGGATAGCAGGCGGTTTGCTGATCGGTAACCTCGGCATTGAAAAAACGGCCGGGATCTTTTACATCGCGGCGGCCGCGAGCCTGCTGCTGGGCTTTTTCAGCTTCGTGCTGCCCAATACGCCCCCGCAGGGCAGCGCAGCGGGTAAGGGCAGCGCCATCGGCACGGAAGCCTTCGTACTGTTCAAAAACCGCTCTTACCTCGTATTCTTCGTAGCCGCCGTGCTCATCTGCATACCGCTCAGCTTTTATTACAGCTTTGCCAACCTCTTCCTCAACGAAGCGGGCATGGAGAACGCCGCCGGGAAAATGATACTCGGCCAGCTTTCCGAAGCCGTCTTCATCCTAGCCATCCCGCTGCTACTGAAAAGGATCGGCGTAAAAAAGATGCTGCTCCTCGGCATGGTAGCATGGGTATTGCGATACCTGCTGTTCTCCTACGGCGACAGCGGCCCCGGCCTCTGGATGCTCTACGGCGGCATCATCCTGCACGGCATCTGTTACGATTTCTTTTTCGTGACCGGTTACATGTACACGGAAGCAAGAGCGGGAGAAAAGATCAAAAGCGCCGCGCAGGGCCTCTTCACTTTCGCCACCTACGGGCTCGGCATGGTGATCGGCAACTGGTTCAGCGGCATGGTGGCGGATTTTTACACCATCGGCAAAGTGCGCGACTGGCAGGCCATCTGGATGGTGCCGGTGTACATCGCGGCCGCGGTGCTGGTGTATTTCATCGTAGCCTTCAGGGATAAAAAACCAGTCTGAAACATATAAAAACATCTCATTATTATGGCGAAAATTGCAATGCTCGGCTCCGGCTTTATCGGGCGCTTTTATGCGGATTCTTTACAAGGGCAACGCAGCCGCGACAAGATCGTGAGCATCTATTCCCGCCGGGAAGAAAGCGCGAAAAAATTCGCGGACGATTACAAATGCGATCACTGGACCACCAATATGGAAGAGGCCATCAACCATCCCGATGTGGACATGGTTTGCATCTCCCTTCCCAACAACCTCCACGAAGCGGCCGTGCTGGCCTGCTGCAAGGCCAAAAAAGCGGTGATGTGCACCAAACCCCTTGGCCGTAACGCCGAAGAAGCCAAAAGAATGATGGAAGCCGTGGAAAAAGCAGGCATCTTCAACGGTTACCTTGAAGACCTCGTGTACACGCCCAAATTCCTCAAAGCCCTCGCCTCCGTGAAAAGCGGCGCGCTTGGCCGCATCCTCTGGGCCAAATCCCGCGAAACGCATCCCGGCCCGCATAGCGAATGGTTCTGGGACAAAGAGCAGGCGGGCGGCGGCTGCATCCTCGACCTGGGCTGTCATTGCGTGGAGATCGCGCGGAACTTTATCGGGAAAGACATCAAACCCGTTGAAGTAATGTGCTGGGCGGACACCCAGGTGAAACCCATCGACGCGGAAGACCATGCCATCGGTTTGGTGAAATACGAAAACGGCGCCATCGGGCAGTTCGAGGTGAGCTGGACCTTCCGCGGCGGCCTCGATCTGCGCGACGAAGTAATGGGCTCCGAAGGCACCATCTGGCTGAACAGCTTCCTGCGTACGGGTTTCGACATGTTCACCACCGGCAAGGGCGCGGATTATGTAGCCGAAAAAGCGGAAAGCAACACCGGCTGGCTGTTTCCCGTGGGCGATGAGCTGAACGAGCTGGGCTACAACCATATGTTCGCCGATATGTTCAACGCCGCGGAAGAAGGCCGCGCCCCGCAGGAATCGTTCTACGACGGTTATGTAGTTAACGCCGTGCTGGATGCCGCTTACCGCTCGGCCGCTTCCAAACAGTGGGAACCGGTGAAACTCGACGTTTGGCGCGGGAAAGAAGGCGTGGAGAAAGAAAAAGCGCTCACCAGCTACAACGAGCAGTTCTATCTCATCAAAGAAGAAATGACCCACTTCGGCAGCCAGAAGCTGATCCTGAAAGACAAAAAAACGGGGCAGATCGTGGAGAAAGTGATCTGATCTCTTATAGATATGCGAAAGCCGGCCTTTGCGCCGGCTTTTTTTGTTGTGGGAGGAAATGGTTATCCCGTTGGAAGAATTGGTTGCCCCCGCAGCCCTGGGCGGAAGGAAGCTGATTGTCTGACGGGAGATTTCGATTAGAAGAATTTGTAATCCACCGGATCATCCGGGCAGGGAAGCACCCCGCATTGCAGCAATGTAGTAAGCGCATTCGCCGCTGAAAGCACGATGATAAACCAGTACACGAACTGCTGGAATTTCGTGAGCGGCAGCACCCGGCTGTCGTGGAACTGGCGGTTGTACAGCAGCAGCACGGCAGCGGCAATGATCGTAACGATGAATATCAGCAATGCCCAGGTATAGATATGCAATCCGAACAGCGGCGTGCCGTAACCCGTCGGCTGGCCCGCCACCGGCACGATGTGCAGCAATATCTGCCGGATGGAAACGGCCGCGCCGAACAACGCACTGAAAATTGCCATGGCATAATGCGAAGGCCGCAGCCCGAAACGCACGTTCATCAGCAACGCAAAAGCCGCTCCCAGCATGGCTATGCGCTGCAGCAGGCACAAAGGGCAGGGCAATTCATGCAGCACGAACTGGAAGATATACGCGCCCGTTACCACGAGGCCCAGCCCGAAAGCCCCCGTGGCATTGATATCCCGCATTACGCCGTGCCTTCTCATAAGTTGATGTTTATACGGTCAGTAATATGGTATATCAGCAGGCCCGCGGAAAGCGCCAGCAGCAGGATGAAACCGGCAACGGCAAAAGTGTAATTGCCCTTGCGGGCAAATAACAGCGCGAAGGTCAGTATTATGAACAGGAGCACCATCATAAGCGTGTAGGTTTATTCAGCAGGTATGCTTAAGCGGCGGTATAAACAGGCTCTATGGTCTTAACAACAATCATGCAAGAATGTTGCGGTTATTTACTTTCCGATCAGCCTGAACCAGGCTTTGCCCAGCGAGTGGTTGATCTCCACTTCCACCAGGCGGCCTTTTTCATAACGGTAAATATTCTTCTTCCCGTCGGGCATCACGAGCGCGTACGTTTTATCAGGCAGCGGGCGGATGTCGAGAAAAAGCCCCTGCGTTTCGGAATATACTTTTTTGATATCGCGCGGCTCGGTAAAATACAGGTCGCTCACGCAAAAAGAAATATGCTGTTCGGTCAGCTGTTTTCTTTTGTCTTTTTTTTCTTTTTCGCTTTTGAACAGCACGGCGTAACCTTTCTCCGCTTTATCGGTACGGGTTTCGTTGCCGGTGCTCAGGCGTTTCATCGTGGCGCTTTGCAGGATGTTGTGACGGTATTCGTTGTGGATGTCCGTTTCCATGCGGGAAAAGAGCTTGGACTGTACGCGGCTGCGGATGGAGATCTTGCGGACGTTGCCCGCGGATTCCTGTTTCACTTCCAGCACGCCCACCGGGTTGTTGCCGTACAGTATCTCGTATTTTGAAACCTGCGCGGCGGCCAGCAACGGGAGGGTCGCGAAAAAGAACAGCAGCTGCATTCTTTTGAGGCTATATGTTTTGAGCGTGCATGGCATACGGGTTAAAAATTACGTACAGCAATATACGAAAATAGCAATTACCGGGGCGGGAACCTGGCCCTGCCGGTAATTGCTACTCTCGTGAAATCCCTTTCTTACAGCAATTCGCGGATCCTCGCTACCAGCTCACCTTTCGTGATAGGCACGCCCATGATCTTGTTATAACCCTGGGCGGGGATCAGGAACTCGTCTCTTATGATGCGGATCAGCTGACCGTTGTTGATCTCGGGGATCAGCACATGGTCGTAGCTATGCAGTATTTCGGCAAGGTTCTTCGGGAAGGGGCGCAGGTAGCGCAGATGCGCGTGCGCCACTTCATGCCCTTCCGCCAGCAGCTCCAGCACGGCGCTTTTGATGGCGCCAAAGGTGGAGCCCCAGCCGAGCACCAGCACTTTCCCTTTTTCCGGGCCTACTTCTATCTGTTGCAGCGGGATGTGGTCGGCGATCCTGTCCACCTTTTCCTGGCGGATCTTCACCATTACCTGGTGGTTTTCGGGATCGTAGCTCACGTTGCCGGTGATGTTCTGTTTTTCAAGCCCGCCGATCCTATGCTCCAGCCCGGGCGTGCCGGGTATGGCCCAGGGGCGCACGAGGTTCTCGTCGCGCTGGTAGGGCAGATATTGTTCTTCGCCTTCGTCGAGGGCTTTTTTGAATTTTACGTCGATGGCCGGCAGGTCAGCACTCTGCGGGAACTTCCAGGGTTCGGCACCGTTGGCGATGTAGCCGTCGCTGAGGAAGATCACGGGCGTCATATGTTTGAGGGCGATCCTGAAGGCTTCGAAAATGCCTTCGAAACAGTCTGAAGGCGTGGATGCGGAAACGATGGGCATCGGGCATTCGCCGTTGCGGCCGTAATAGGCCTGCAGCAGGTCGGACTGCTCGGTTTTGGTCGGCAGGCCGGTGGACGGGCCGCCGCGCTGTATATCGATGATCAGCAGCGGTATTTCCAGCATCACGGCCAGGCCCATGGCTTCGCCTTTCAGCGCCATGCCGGGACCGGAGGTAGTGGTTACGCCCATATGGCCGCCGTAAGAAGCGCCGATGGCGGAGGTGATGCCGGCGATCTCGTCTTCCGCCTGGAAAGTACGGATACCGAAGTTTTTATAGCGGCTCAGCTCATGCAGGATGTCCGAAGCCGGGGTGATGGGATAGGTACCGAGGAAGAGGGGCAGGTCCGCTTTCTGCGATGCCGCGATCAGGCCGTAAGCCAGGGCGGTGTTGCCGGTGATGCTGCGGTACGTGCCGGGCTCCATGCGGGCCTTTTCTACTTTATAACGGGTGGAGAAAGCCTCCACGGTATCGGCGAAGTTATAACCGGCCTGCAGCACCTTGAGGTTGGACTCGAGGATCTCCGGCTTCTTGCCGAATTTTTCCGTCAGGAAGTTCACGGTGCTTTGCATGTCGCGGTCGTACAGCCAGTACAGGAAGCCGAGCACGAACATGTTTGTTGCGCGGTCTTGTTCCTTAGTACCCATCTGAATTTCCTTGAGTGCTTCGCGCGTCAGCTTAGTAACGTCCATGCGAAACA
>JBQCFV010000356.1:0-2386 GCA_051958695.1 Chitinophaga sp.
ACTTTCGAGTCGCTGGTGCATATCATTCTGGAACAGCAGGTATCGCTGGCTTCCGCGCTGGCCGCGCTGAACAAACTGCGCGAACGGATCGTGGACGTAACCCCTAAAAACCTGCTGGCACTGACGGACGAAGAAATGAAAGCCTGTTATTTCAGCCGGCAGAAAATAACCTACGCACGGTCGCTCGCCACCGCGATCCAAAGCGGGCAATTCAGTCCTGAAGCGCTGGCCCTGTTGCCGGATGATGAAGCGCGCAGGCAATTGCTCGCATTAAAAGGCTTCGGCAACTGGACGGCGGATATTTACCTGATGTTCGTTTGCCAGCGAGCGGACATTTTCCCTATCGGCGACCTGGCGGCAGTGAACGCGTTGAAGCAGCTCAAACAATTGCCAAAAGATACTACGAAAGAAACCCTGCTCGATATTACAAGCGCCTGGCAGCCCTGGCGAACCGTAGCCACGATGCTGTTGTGGCATTATTATCTTTCGCAACGCGCGAAGCCGGGCAAAAAGAAAACGGCGGCGACCATTTTTTGAAAAAATCCCTATCTTTGCAACTCACATAAAATTTACTCCGGTGAAACTTACTAAGTAATTATTCAGTCCTCTTTTTGAATAACGGGCGCTCAAAAGCCCACCAGGCAAGCCTTTTGTCTGTATAAACTTAGTCTCACATGTGATATTTTTCTTCGATTTCGATCCTTTCCAGGGCCAAACCGGCCGCTGTCATCAATTATTTACTGTTTAAACAACCCGATCGTATGAGTATTATCCTGCACGATATTACCTATCATCACCCTGACCGTACCCCTTTGTTCGAACGCCTCAACTGCTCCGTTGAAAGCGGCGGGCATGTAAACCTTATCGGCAACAACGGCGCCGGAAAGTCAACGCTGCTGCAGATCATGACGGGCGGGCTGGCGCCTTCGGAAGGCTCCGTCGTTACTTCTTCCCGGCCTTATTACGTGCCGCAGCAGCTTGGCGCATCGCAGGCGCAAACCGTGGCGGGAGCGCTGCGGGCCGACGCGAAAATAAAAGCGTTGCAGGCCATCCTGCGCGGCGAAACGGACGGATCGCATTTTGAAACGCTGGCAGACGAATGGGATATCGAAGAAAAAGTATTGAAAGCGCTGGCGGACTGGCAGCTGGAGCACATACTGCCGGGGCAGCCCATGCACCTGCTCAGCGGCGGCGAACAAACGCGCGTAATGCTGGCGGGCATGCAGCTGAACGAACCGCCCATCGTGCTGCTGGACGAGCCTACGAATCACCTCGACCAGCGCGGTCGGCAGCAGCTGTACCACTTTATCGAAAAATATAAAGGCACATTGGTGGTAGTAAGCCACGACCGGTCGCTGCTGCAGTTGAACGATACCACGCTGGCACTGGCATATGGCAAGCTGGAATCGTATGGCGGCAATTACGCGTTTTACAAGGCCCGTCGTGAAGAGCAGCTGAACGCGTTGCAGCAAAACATTCATCACCAGGAAAAAGAGCTGAAGCTCGCGAAAAAAAATGCGCAGCTGTCCAAAGAACGGAAGCAGCGCCAGGAGGGCCGTGACAGGGAAAAACCGCAAAGCGGCATCCCGAAGATCGTGGCCAATACGATGCGCAACAATGCCGAACTGAGCGCCGCGAAATCGCAGGCCGTGCACGCGGAAAAGATCGGCGGCATCGCCAAAGAATTGCAGCAGCAACGAGACGTGCTTGGTAAAGAACAATTGCTGCAGCTGCGTTTCCCCGATTCCACCCTGCACCGCGGCAAAAAACTGGTGCATGCCGTGGGCGTGAATTTTGCCTACGATGAAAAAGATCTTTGGGAAGCGCCGCTCCATTTCCAGGTGAATAGCGGTGACAAAATCATGGTCCGCGGCGCGAACGGAACGGGGAAAACCACGCTGCTGAAGCTCATGTTGGGTATTTTGCTCCCCACCAAAGGCGTGCTGGAACGGGCGCCCTGCGAGATCATCTACCTCGATCAGCAGTACAGCTTTATCGACGCGGAGAAAACAGTGTACGGACAGTTGGAAAAATTCAACCACCAGCATCTTCAGCCCGCGGCGTTAAAAACGCTGCTGCATCAATACCAGCTTGGCATTGACCTCTGGGATAAAAAATGCGCGCAGCTGAGCGGCGGGGAAAAAATGAAACTGACCATCTGCTGCCTGTACGTATCCAATACGCAGCCGGACATGATCGTGCTGGACGAACCCGGCAATAACCTGGACATCAACAGCCTGGAGGTGTTCACGCAGGCGGTGAAAGCCTATAAAGGCACGGTGCTGCTGGTTTCGCACGATGCGGTGCTGGCGGAAGAATTAGGGATGGAAACGTTTATCGATCTTTAGAACGCCGCTTCATGGTCAAGGTTTACCTGGTAGGAAAG
>JBQCFV010000357.1:0-6048 GCA_051958695.1 Chitinophaga sp.
CGATCTGCTGCCGGCCGAACAGACCAACCGGTTGATCCGCCTGATCAATGATTACCGCCTGCCGGTAACCATGACCTCGGACAAGGAAGCGGTATTTTCCATTTTCAAACTGGACAAAAAAAGGGAAAAGGACCATATACACTTCGTGCTGCTTGAAAAGCTCGGCCTGGCGAGGACCCAGCCGATACTGCTCGATGAGCTGAAGCAGCTGCTCGAAGATATATGACGGGATTTCATTTGACCTTTAAAAAAGACAAACAGCACCAATGAACGTAACCATACTGCCTGCGCCGGTTAGCGGCAACGTTACCGCCAATCCATCCAAAAGCGCGATGCAACGCGCGGTAGCGGCTGCGCTGCTGGCCAAAGGCACCACCGTTATCCGCAACCCGGGGCTGAGCAACGATTGCCTTGCCGCCCTCGAAGTGGCCGAAAATCTCGGCGCGATGGTAAAGCGGGTAGGCGAGGAGATACACATCACCAGCAACGGCGTAAAACCTTTTTACGACGAGATCAACTGCGGCGAGTCCGGTCTTGGCATCCGCATGTTCACGCCTATTGCGGCGCTGGCGGAAACGCCCATCACCATCAACGGTCATGGCAGCCTCGTTACGCGCCCCATGCACTTCTTCGAGGAAGTATTGCCGCAGCTCGGCGTGGAGATCAAAAGCAGGGACGGCAAGCTGCCCCTCGAGATCAAAGGGCCTTTGCAGGCGAAGAACATCACGATAGACGGCAGCCTTTCTTCCCAGTTCCTGACCGGCCTGCTCATGGCCTTCGGCAGCGTGGCGGACAAGGCATCCATCACCGTGAAGGACCTGAAAAGCAAGCCCTACATCGCGCTCACGCTGCAGCTGATGGAACTGTTCGGCGTGAAGGTGCGCAACGAGAACTTTGAAACGTTCCACTTCGACGGGCCCCAGCATTACAAAGCCGTGGAATACACCGTAGAAGGCGACTGGAGCGGCGCGGCCTTTCTACTGGTAGCCGCCGCCGTGGCGGGAAAGGCGGAAGTGCAGCACCTCAATACGCATTCCGCGCAATCGGACAAAGTGATCATGGAAGCGTTGGAAAAAGCGGGCGCGGACATTCTCCCCGGCGTGTATACCATCATCGTGCAGAAGAACGGGCTGAAAGCATTCGAGCTGGACGCTACCGACTGCCCCGACCTGTTCCCGCCGCGGGTGGCCCTGGCCGCCAACTGCGACGGCGTAACAAAGATCAAAGGCGTGAGCCGCCTCGCGCATAAGGAAAGCGACCGCGGCATCACGCTGCAGGAGGAGTTCGGCAAAATGGGCATCCGCATCGACCTGGACGGCGACTATATGCACGTGCATGGCGGCACCGGTATTAAAGGCGCTGCCGTACATTCGCATAACGACCACCGCATCGCCATGGCCTGCGCCGTGGCGGCGCTCAACGCCAGCGGGGCCGTTACCATCGAGAACGCAGAAGCCATCAACAAATCATATCCCGAGTTCTACGACCACCTGGAATTGCTGGGTGTGGCCGTGCAGCGGCAGGAACAGACGGTGTAAAAAACAATATCATGAACAGTTTTGGCAGAATATTCAGGGTGAACGTTTTTGGGGAATCGCACGGGGAAAGCGTCGGTGTGAACATCGACGGCATACCCGCGGGCATTCCTTTGAAGCAGGAAGATTTTTTGCCCGACCTGGAACGCCGGAAAGGCGGCGCCCGCGGCACTACGCCGCGCAAGGAAGACGATCTGCCTTTCCTGAAATCCGGCGTTTTTAACGACCGTACCACCGGCGCGCCCCTCACGATCCTTTTTGAGAACAACAACACCCGCAGCGCGGATTATGCCAAGCTCCGCGAATTTCCGCGGCCCGGGCATGCCGATTTTGTAGCGGCAAAAAAATTCGGCGGATATGAGGATTACCGCGGCGGCGGCCACTTCAGCGGCAGGCTCACGCTCAATCTCGTAGCGGCGGGCGTGATCGCGAAAAAGATACTCGGCGAAAATATCAAAGTAAACGCGGTGATCAGGGAAGTGGGCGGTTTCGCGGATGCGGAAGAAGGACTGGAAGAAGCGATCAAAGCAAAAGATTCCGTTGGCGGCATCGTGGAATGTACGGTGGATGGCTTACCCATCGGTCTTGGCGAACCCTTTTTCGACTCCGTGGAATCCGCGCTTGCGCATGCCGCATTCGCTATTCCCGCCATCAAAGGCATCGAGTTCGGCGCCGGTTTTGCAGCGGCGAAAATGAAAGGGCTTGAACACAACGACCCGATCGTGGCCGCTTCCGGCAAAACGGCCACCAATCACGCCGGCGGCGTAGTAGGCGGCATTACCAACGGTAACCAGCTGGTGTTCCGCGTAGCGGTAAAACCTACGTCCAGCACGCCGAAAGAGCAGCAAACGCTCAACATCGCGAGCGGGCAGGTGGAAACCTTTTCCGTAAAAGGCCGCCACGACCTTTGTATCGCGCTGCGCGTGCCGGTAGTGCTGGAAGCCGTTACGGCCATGGTGCTGGCGGATTTTATGCTGCTGGAAATGCGTGTGCCGAGAGTGTTCTCCTCCCCCCGTTTTATTTGATGTCCATCTTGAGCACCTGCGCCACTTTCAGTAGGGTGGTAAGCATTTCGCGGGGGAAGAACGGTTTGTTGAGGATGTCGAAAATGCCCTTGCGCGCGAAGCTGCGCCGCACTTCCGGCATGATGTCCGCCGTAAAGATCACGATATGCGTGTCGGGATATTCGTTGCGGATGATCTCGGACAGCGCATAACCGTCTATCTCGGGCATGTGAAGGTCTACAAAAGCGATGTCGTACCGGTTCTCTTTCAGCAGCTCCACGGCTTCGGCGCCATTCAGCGCGCAATCCGGCTGTATGCCGAAATATTCGAGCTGCCGTTTCGCTACCATCACATTGATGGGATTGTCTTCCACGAACAGCAGGCGCAGACCTTTGAATTTTTTTTCATAGGCTGACAATTCGTTGATCTGTCCGCGTTTGGGCGGTGTGTTCTTTTTGGTGGGCAGTGTAAAAGTGAGGTCGAAATAGAACTCGGTGCCTTCGCCGGGCTTGCTTTTCAGGAAGATCTGACTGTTGTGCAGCGTGATCAGCTTTTGCGTGATGGTGAGCCCAAGCCCTGTTCCCGCGCGCCTCCCGGGCGGCTGCTCCACCTGCCGGAAGCTTTCGAATATCGTGCTATGATATTTTTCCGGGATGCCGATGCCAGTATCTTTCACGGAAAAATGCACCTGCACTTTGCCTGTTTGTTTTTTGATAAGATGGGCGGACAATACCACTTCGCCTTTCTCGGTGTAATGAATGGCGTTGCTCACGAGGTTGTTGAATATCTGGCTCAGCCGTATCACGTCCGCCAGTACTTTTTTCGGAATATCCGGGTCTACGTCCGTCACCAGCGTGATCTTTTTCGCGTCCGCCAGCGATTGGAACTGGTTGTGGATATTGCGCAGCAGATCGTGCAGGTTCACAACGGAGTGCGACAGCTCGAACTGGTCTTTTTCGATCTTGTTGAGATCGAGGATGTCGTTGATGAGCTGCAGCAGGTGATCGGCGGAGAACATCAGGTTGGTGACGTATTCTTTCTGCTCTTCGGAATAGTTCAGCTTGAGCAGGTTGGCGATGCCGATGATGCCGTTGAGCGGCGTGCGGATCTCGTGGCTCATGATGGAAAGGAAGTCGGACTTCGCCCTGGCGGCCTCTTCTGCCGCGTCCCTGGCGGCGATCAGCTCCTGTTCCGCTTTATGCTGTTCGGTATAATCCTTTACGCTGATGATGAGTATGTATTTCTCCGGGTCGCCGGATTTGATGACGGGTTTTACGTTCGTTTTGTACCACTGATCGACCGACTCGTCCATGTGTTTGTAAACGATCGCCCGCTCTTCGCCGGTGCGCACCACTTCGTCCACCAGCCCGCTGAACATGGCAGCCTGGGGGCCGAGCGCCTCGCTGATCTTTTTGCCGAGAAATTCGGATTTGGGCAGGTACAAAGTGCTTTCATCCTTTACCCATACGTTGAGGAATTGCTGGTTGGCATTGATCTCGAACACGATATCTTCCAGCGAAGCGATGAGCGCCTGCAGGTGGGTGGTCAGTTCCAGCTGTTTGTTTTCCGCCTGCTGATCGTCGGTCGCGTCTTCCACATAACCGACGAGGTATTCGCCGCGCGGGCCGCTTACGGCGCGCACGCTGGCGCTGCAATAACGGATGCCCGTTTTGGGGTGTACGGTGCGGTAGGAATAATTCACAAGAGGCGATTGCGCTGCGCGTTGCAAAGCGCCCGACACTTCAGCTGCATCTTCTTTCAGTACGTTCTTCAGCCAGCCTTTGCCCCGTGATTGCGCGGCGCTCAGGCCCGAGATCTTTTCCCACGCTTTGTTGACGAAGAAACAGTTACCTTCCATATCCGCGAGGAAGGCCCCGATGGGCGCGATCTGCAATGCATTCTCAATATAGGAATCCTCCCCATCTGGTATTTTATTGGCCATAGGAGTAGTTTAAATATGACTCTGCGTCTTAAATATAGGACATTCCCTAAAATTATGACGGGTATTAACTTATATTAACATGGTATATGATCAGGATTCCTGATTATATCCTGCAGCTATAAAAAAGGGCTGTATCGGATTTTTGATACAGCCCTCGTAAATGGCTTTCAGCATTTTTATTGCGCGGGTTTGGCCGCATCTTCTTTCGGAACGATCTCCAGCAATTCCACTTCGAATACCAGCGCGCTGTTGGGCGTGATCTTCGGGCCGGCCTGCCTTTCGCCGTAGGCGAGGTTGGCGGGGATGAAGAGCTTCCATTTTGAGCCTACCGGCATCATTTGCAGCGCTTCCGTCCAGCCGGCGATCACGCCGGTTACGGGCAGGGTGATAGGTTCGCCGCGGTCCACGCTGCTGTCGAAGGTGGAGCCGTCTATCAGCATGCCGTGGTAATGCACTTTTACTTTATCCTGCAGCGTGGGCTTGGGGCCCGTGCCTGCTTTCAGTATCTGGAATTGCAGGCCGCTCGGCAATACGGCCACGCCGGGTTTGGTTTTGTTCGCGGCGAGGAAGGCTTCGCCTTCGGCTTTATTTTTCGCGGCCTTGTCTGCCTTTAGCTTTTTGATATAAGCGCTCACCACGGGGGAGCCTTGCTCTGCGCTCAGCAGCGCGGAGTCGCCTTTGAAGCAATGGTCGAGGGCGGCCATGAACAGCTGCAGGTTCAGCGAGTCGAGCCCCTGGCTTTTCATCATCTGCGCCATATCGTTGCCGATGGCGTAGCTTACGGAATCGAGCGTGGTCACGATCGTGGGCGCAGCAGGCGGTGGCGGCGTTTTGCTTTTTTTTCGTTTCTGACTATAGGCGGTTTGCAGCGTGAGCATGCTCAATGTGCAGATAAACAGGCATTTTCTGAATGTCATACGGGTATGTAAAATTTGACCTGCAATATAGCATATTATTCAATCCTGCTCCACATTTCGCTGATGGGGTCGCCTTTGGAACTTTTACCGCTATGATGCCATTGTTTGCCGTTCACCTTTCCGTCGAAAACGAGCGCTGCGCCTACACGGCTGTTGTCCCGTGAAAAGAACCGGATGTTCTCGGTGTATTTCCCGTTCTCGAAGGTGTAAGTGCCGCCGCCGGTGCCAAAAAATTCTTTGGTCTCGGGGTTGATGGCGGCCCATTGAAATCGGGTGCCGGAAAGGATCTTCAGCGTTTTGCGCGGGCCGGGGCGCATGGGCGTCATCTTGCCGTTGTTTTCCCGCGCGGTGATGCGCCATGCGCCTGCCAGCGGCGCTTTACCGTCGTCTATCCGCTGCCAGGTGCTGGCTTTCCCGTTGCAGGTGATCACGAGCCGGTTGTTTTTCAGCTGGTAGGTGCATTCGTTCACCGTGCCGATATTGTCCTTGTCGGCAGTATTAAATTCGATGGTCTCTTTTAGTGATTTGCCGCTGGTTTCCAGCTTGCCGCCGAGAGTGCTGATAAACTGTTTGCCCTGTTCATCGAAATGGGTCTGCATAAAATAGCTGTCTTCGATGATCCTGACGGTTTGCGGCTCGCCGGTGCCGGG
>JBQCFV010000358.1:0-12033 GCA_051958695.1 Chitinophaga sp.
CGGCGCTCCTGCCGAAGCAAAGCGCAGCGGCAAGCCTGCTAAAGCTACGCCGCGCGCAAAGAAAACCGCCGCTACCGCCGAAAGCAAACCCGCAAAAAAGAAAAAGTCTTCCCCCGCATCCGCGATCAAAACCTTCTACAGCCCCATGCTCGCCACGCTGGTAGACGCGCCTTTCGACCGGGAGGGCTGGATATTCGAAACCAAATGGGACGGCTACCGCGCCATCGCCGCCGTGAAGAACGGGAAAGCGGAGCTGTACTCCCGCAACAAGCTCTCGTTCAACCAGGCGTACAAGCCGATCGTTGAGGCCGTGGAGAAAATTCCCCACAATGTTGTGCTCGACGGCGAGATCGTTATACTCGGCGCGGGCAAACGCTCGGATTTCCAGGCGTTGCAGAATTACCGCTCCACCGGCAAAGGCAAGCTCGTATACGAAGTGTTCGACCTGCTTCACCTCGATGGTCATGAGCTGCAGGAACTGCCGCTGACGGAAAGAAAGATATTGCTCGAAGAAGTGGTGAAGCAGCTGGACGATCCGCGTCTGCAATACTCCGGGCATATAACCGCCAAAGGCACGCAGCTGTTTGAAAAAGCGGCGAAAGCGGGCTGGGAAGGCATTATCGCGAAAGACGGCGACAGCGCTTACGCGGGCGGCGTGCGCACGCTCAGCTGGCTGAAAATGAAAGTGCTGAACCGGCAGGAAGCCGTCATATGCGGCTACACCGCGCCGCGCGGCGCGCGCAAGAACATTGGCGCATTGCTGCTGGGCGTATACGAAGGAAAAAAACTGCGCTATATCGGGCTTTGCGGCGGCGGCTTCAACGAGGCCGGGCTAAAGAGCCTTTATGAAAAACTGCAAACCTACCGCAGCGACAACTCGCCTTTCGACCAGAAAATAAAAACGAACATGCCCGTCACCTGGCTGAGACCCGAGCTGGTATGCGAGGTGAAATTTTCCGAATGGACGCAGGGCGGGCATTTGCGTCAACCCATATTTATCGCGCTGCGCGAAGATAAACCCGCCACCGACGTGAAACGCGAAGTGGCCAAACACATCACCGGCCCCGCCAAACCGGAGGCGGCCGCAAAAACCACCGTCATGCACAAACCAGATTCCAATATGCAGCATCCCGCCGAAGTGGCGAAAGACCGTGTGCTGAAGCTCAATAAACAGGAAGTGCAGCTCACCAACCAGCAAAAGATCTACTGGCCCGAAGAAAAGATCACCAAGGGGCAGCTGATCGGTTATTATATGTCGGTGGCGGATTACATCCTGCCGCACCTGAAAGACCGCGCACTGTCGCTGCACCGCTATCCCAACGGCATCACCGGCCAGAGCTTTTACCAGAAAGACCTCGACCTGGAGCAGGTACCGTCCTGGCTGAAGACCACGCCCGTGCATTCCGAGTCCACCAACAAAACGATCGATTATCTCGTGTGCAACAACGAAGCCACGCTGGCGTACATGGTAAACCTCGGCTGCATCGAGATCAATCCCTGGCTGTCGCGCATCCGAAAGCCGGATTACCCCGATTACGTCGTGCTCGATCTCGACCCGGAAGAAGTGCGTTTTACCGCCGTAGTGGAAACGGCGCTCGCTATCCGCAAGATCCTCGAATCGCACGATCTTGTTTCCTACTGCAAAACTTCCGGCGCGAGCGGTCTGCACATCTATGTGCCCACCGGCGGGAAATATCCTTACGAGACCTGCCGCCTGTTTGCCGAATACATCGCGCAAACCGCGCATGAACAATTGCCGGACATCACCAGCATCGTGCGCGCGAAATCAAAAAGAAAAAACAAAGTGTATATCGACTTCCTGCAAAACGCCTGGGGGCAAACGATCGCCTGCCCTTATTCCGCACGGCCGCAGCCCGGCGCTTCCGAGTCCACGCCGCTGCATTGGAAGGAAGTGAACGCAAAGCTGAGCATCAAAGATTACCATATCGGCAACACTTTGAAGCGGCTCGAAAAACAGGGCGACCTCTGGGAAAATATCCTGAAGGAAAAGAACGACCTGAAAACAATTCTCGCCAGCGTGGCACAATAGGCACGTTATTGGCTTTGGAAAAACAGGAGGGACGGGGGTGATGAAGCAGGTAACTCAAAAATCCAACGCGTATGCAACAAGCAATGCAATCACCACGAAAACTGCCATGGATCTATGGCGTATTGGTAGGGCTTATCAGTATTTTATTCACGCTGTTCTTTTATATCACGCAGTGGATGACCGGTTTGTGGACCGGGTATTTTGTGAACGGAATTATGTTCCTCGGCGCCATGATCGCCGTGATACACGCCAATAAAGCTTACGGGGGACGGGTTTCGCTGGGCAGGCTGCTGCTGTCAGGCCTGCTGGTGACGTTCGTGGCGGTCGTAATGGTGTCCACCGCTCACCTCCTTTTCCAGCTGGCAACGGAGCCCACCGGCGCGAACGTCAACATGCCCTCGGAAGGCAACCGCATCAGCGAATACAGCGACACGAAAAGACAGGGCTACTGGATATTCACCATCACGAATATATTTTTTGCGAACGGCATCATGGGCGCCCTCGGTGCGTTCCTTGGGGCCATAACGGTAAAACGCAACCAGAAAACGACGGCTGCGAAATAGCCGGAAGCTATACGATCACGGGGCCGGCACTATATTGCGCCCCGTTTTTTTATTTAGTCTCGATAACTGTTTACTTTTGTTCGTATGTTAAAAGGTACGATACTGATTATCGACGACGAGGAACAGCTTCGCGGGCTGCTGGGGAGATTGCTGGCTTTGGAGGGATACACCATCCTTGAAGCGGGGAATATCAGGTCCGCGTTGAAGTTGCTGGAAAGGGAGGAAGTGCATGTGGCGCTGTCTGACGTGAAGCTGCCGGATGGAAATGGCGTGGAGCTTACGCAAACCATCAGGCAGAAGTATCCCGAAGTGGAAACGATCGTGCTCACGGCTTACGGCAACATCGAAGACGGCGTGCGTGCGATCAAGAACGGCGCGTTCGACTACATCACCAAAGGCGACGACAACAATCGTATCCTGCCGCTCGTGAGCAAAGCCATGGACAAGGCGCGCCTGCAATACCGCGTGCGTTTGCTGGAAGACAGGATCGGCGGCAGGCACGACTTCAGCAACATCATCGGTGAATCCGCAGAAATAAAAGAAGCTATCGTGCTGGCGCGTAAAGTAGCGGGAACGGACGTTACCGTGCTGCTGCTCGGCGAAACGGGTTCCGGCAAGGAAGTGTTCGCGCAGGCTATCCACCGAGCGAGCGAGCGCGGTCCGCAGTCTTTTGTGGCAGTGAACTGCAGCGCGTTCGGGAAAGACATCCTGGAAAGCGAGCTGTTCGGCCACAAAGCCGGTGCGTTTACAGGCGCGGTAAAAGATAAAAAAGGGTTTCTCGAAGAAGCCCACAACGGCACCCTTTTTCTCGACGAGATCGGTGAAATGCCTGTTGAATTGCAGGCCAAGCTGCTGCGCGTGCTCGAAACGCGGGAATTTCACAAAGTGGGAGATTCCAAACCCGTCAGGGTCAACATCCGCATCATTGCGGCTACCAACCGCGAGCTGGAAAAAGAGATCGCCGCCGGGCATTTCAGGGCCGACCTGTATTACCGCCTCTCCGCTTTCCAGATCACACTGCCTTCGCTGAACGAACGGAGGAAAGACATTCCGCTGCTCGCACAATATTTTATTTGCCAGCTGGCACCAAAAAACGGGCGCAAAATTTCCGGCATGACCGATGCTTTCAGCAAAGCCCTGCGAGAGCATAGCTGGAAAGGCAATATCCGGGAACTGAGGAACGTGATCGAAAGGGCCGTGATATTGTCAGACACGCCGGAGCTGGATATTTCCGCCCTCCCGCTGGACTTCGGAATGAACGGCCCGGAGGATGAAGCCCTCACCCTTGCCGATGCCGAACGTCGGCACATCATCCGCATCCTGCGCCTCGTGAAAGGCAACAAAACCAAAGCGGCCGAAGTAATGCAGATCGGTCTCACCACCCTTTACAACAAGATCAGAGAATACAATATCCAGTAACCCGTTTTTGCAGACACCCTTCAGAATCTGCATGGTTTCCAGCCCTGGCATATCCAGCCAGTTCTTCATAATTTATTGATTATAAAATATTTGATCTTCGTTACCCTCCCCTGGCATTCCATTGGCCTGTACCGGTGCAAAATGAATTATCACCTTAAATAACGCACCATGTTAATCGCACTACTACTCCTTTCGGGCCTCGTTTGTTTCTGGCTTTTCTTCAAATCCGTGGACTATTTCGAGAACATTTAAACGATCTGTAATGATGAACGCATTATTCGTGTTATCGGTCCTCGTTTTCATCTACATGATCTATGTATTGCTGAAACCGGAAAAATTCTGAATCCATAACTGCTTTTTACAAATGAATACAGAACTGATGGGCGTTATAGCCACCTATGCGCTGACATTGATCATAGCCGTCCCGCTTGGCCGTTACATCGCCAGGGTGTTCAATGGTGAAAAAACCCGGACGGATTTTCTCGCGCCGGTTGAAAAATGGATCTACAGGATCAGCGGCATTCATCCAAAAGAGGAAATGAACTGGAAACAGCACCTCAAAGCGCTGCTCACCATCAACCTCATCTGGTTCGTGTACGGTTTTTTCCTGCTGATCTTCCAGGGCGAGCTGCCGCTGAACCCCGACGGGAACGCGTCCCAAACGCCAGATCTCGCTTTCAACACGGTGATCAGTTTTCTCGTGAACTGCAACCTGCAGCACTACTCCGGCGAATCGGGTCTTACTTACCTGACGCAATTATTTGTAATTACTTTCCTCCAGTTCGTAAGCGCTGCTACCGGCATTGCCGCGCTCATCGTGGTGTTCAAAGCGCTGAAAGACAAAACGGTTACCCGGCTCGGGAACTTCTGGGTGTTCTTTGTAAAAACTAACACCCGCCTGCTGCTGCCGATCTGCATCGTGATCGCGCTGGTCCTTTCCTTTAACGGCACGCCCGCCAGCTATGCCGGCAAAGACACTATCGTAACCATGCAGGGAGATACCGTAGCCGTGTCCCGCGGCCCCGCTGCGGGCATGATCGCCATCAAGCACCTCGGCACCAACGGCGGCGGGTGGTTTGGCGCCAACTCCATTCACCCGCTGGAAAACCCGAACTATCTCACCAATATGACCGAAGCCATCGCGCAGACTATCCTCCCCATCGCGATGATATTTTCGTTCGGTTTCTTCATCCGGCGTAAAAAGTTCGCTTACGTGATATTCGGGGTGATGACGGCAGGCATGCTCCTGCTGCTCATAACGTCCATCGTGCAGGAAACCGGCGGCAACCCTGCTATCACGAAGATGGGTATACTGCAGCCCACCGGCGCCATGGAAGGCAAGGAAGTGCGGTTCGGGCCAACGGCCACGGCTTACTGGGGCACCATTACTACCATTATTTCCACCGGCTCCGTCAACGGGTTTCACGACAGTGCCATGCCGTTTACCGGTATGATGCAGCTCATGGCTATGATGACCAATTGTTTTTACGGCGGTTGCGGGGTGGGTATTCTCAACTACTTTGTGTTCATCATCATTACCGTATTTATTTCCGGTTTGATGGTAGGCCGCACGCCGGAATTTATGGGGCATAAAGTGGAAGCGAGGGAAGTGAAGATCGCAGCCCTGGTGGCTTTGCTGCATCCTTTCCTGATCCTTGCCGGCACGGCCTTGTCTTCTTTCGCCCTTGCCCATGGCGCGGGTACGGGCTGGGCCACGCTGCCGGGCAGCTGGCTGAACAACCCGGGTTATCATGGTTTTTCCGAAATGCTGTACGAATACACTTCCGCCGCAGCCAATAATGGTTCGGGCTTTGAAGGGCTGACGGACAACAATATTTTCTGGAACGTGAGCACCGGTTTTGTGCTGATCCTGTCTCGCTTTTTTCCCATTATCGGGCCGGTGGCCATTGCGGGCCTGCTGGCGCAGAAAAAATATATTCCCGAATCGGCGGGTACGCTGAAGACCGATACCGTCACATTTGGCATCATGACCTTTGCCGTGATCGTGATCGTCGCCGCACTGGCATTTTTTCCTTCGCTCGCACTAGGGCCCATTGCGGAATATTTCACCCTGTATTAATGAAAATGAAATGACCATGAGAACAAAAGATAATACACTGTTCCCGGCTGACCTGGTGAGGGAAAGCCTGAAACAGTCCTTCGTAAAGCTGAGCCCCCGGGCGCTCGTCAGGAACCCGGTAATGTTCACCGTAGAGCTGGGTACTATCGTGATGCTGATCGTTACGCTCTGGGCGCTGTTCACCGGCAACCGGTCGCAGGGCGGATTTGGATACAACCTCACCATTTTTATCGTGCTGCTGCTCACGGTGCTGTTTGGCAACTTCGCGGAAGCCATTGCGGAAGCGCGCGGAAAAGCGCAGGCTGAAAGTCTTCGTAAAACAAGGGAAGACACGCCCGCCAAAAAGGTCCTGACCGTTGGCGAGATATTCACCGATGAAATAAAAGTGGTGCCCTCCTCCCGGCTGAAAAAAGGTGACCTGTTCGTATGTGAGGCGGGAGACATCGTTCCCGCCGACGGCGAGATCGTGAAAGGGCTTGCCAGCATCGACGAATCGGCCATCACGGGCGAAAGCGCTCCGGTGATCCGCGAAGCGGGTGGCGATAAAAGCAGCGTAGTAGGCGGCACCAAAGTGCTCAGCGACCGCATCGTGGTGCGTGTAACTACCGAAGCAGGCGAATCGTTCCTCGACAAAATGATCGCGCTGGTAGAAGGTGCCACCCGCCAGAAAACGCCCAAGGAGATCGCGCTCACCATCCTGCTGGCAAGTTTCACGCTGGTGTTCATCATCGTGTGCGTTACGCTGAAGCCTTTCGCCGATTACGCCAACACGCCCATCACCATCGCCGCGTTCATTTCATTGTTCGTGTGCCTGATACCTACCACCATCGGCGGTTTACTGTCTGCCATCGGCATTGCGGGCATGGACCGTGCGCTGCGCGCCAACGTGATCACCAAATCGGGCAAGGCCGTGGAAACCGCCGGGGACGTGGATGTGCTGCTGCTGGACAAAACCGGCACCATCACCATCGGGAACCGTAAGGCCACGAATTTTTATCCTGCGAACGGCTTTTCCGAAGCCGAATTTATCCGCATCAGCGCGCTGGGCTCGCTGGCGGACGATACGCCGGAAGGCCGGTCCATCGTAGAGCTGGCGGGTAAAGACGTTGTGAGCCGCCTTTCGCCCGGCGGTAGTACCATGGTGAAATTCACCGCCGAAACCCGCAGCAGCGGCATCAACCTGGCAGACGGTACCCGCATCCGCAAAGGCGCGTACGACGCCATCCGCGATCTCACCCGGCGCGAAGGCCAGCCGTTCCCGCCGGAAACCGGGGCCAAAGTGAAAGAAATTTCCGGCAACGGCGGCACCCCGCTGGTAGTGGCCGTAAACAATAAAGTAATGGGCGTGATCGAGCTGCAGGACATCATCAAACCCGGCATCCATGAACGTTTTGAAAGGCTACGCAAAATGGGCGTGAAAACCGTGATGGTAACGGGCGACAACCCGCTTACCGCGAAGTACATCGCTGAAAAAGCCGGCGTGGACGACTTTATCGCCGAAGCAAAGCCGGAAGATAAAATGAGCTATATCAAAAAAGAGCAACATGAAGGCCGCCTCGTAGCCATGATGGGCGACGGTACCAACGACGCGCCCGCCCTTGCGCAGGCGGACGTGGGCGTGGCGATGAACAGCGGCACGCAGGCCGCGAAAGAGGCCGGCAACATGGTGGACCTGGACAACGATCCGACCAAGCTGATCGAGATCGTGGAGATCGGCAAACAACTGCTGATGACACGCGGCACGCTCACTACTTTTTCCATTGCGAACGACGTGGCCAAGTATTTCGCTATCGTACCGGCGCTCTTCATGTTGTCTATCCCCGCTTTGCAGGACATTAACATTATGAGGCTGCATAGCCCTGAAACGGCGATCCTCAGCGCGGTGATCTTCAACGCCATCATCATCCCGCTGCTGATACCGCTGGCTTTGAAAGGGGTGGCGTACAAACCCGTCGGCGCCAGCGCGCTGCTCCGCCGCAACCTGCTCATCTACGGCCTGGGTGGCGTGATCGTGCCTTTCATCGGCATCAAGCTGATCGATATCGTGGTTGCTTTATTCTTTTAATCCGAACAGATCATGAAAAAATATTTTTTCCCTGCATTCAAACTGACCGTGGTAATGATCGTGCTCACCGCGGGCATTTATCCCCTGTTGATCGCAGGTATTTCCAGACTCGCTCCCGGTAAGGGAGATGGCGTAACCGTAACGAACAAAGGCAAAGTGGCTGGTTATGCGAACGTGGGCCAGCATTTCACGGATGACAGATATTTCCAGGGGCGGCCTTCGGCAGTGTGTTACAATTCTGCCGGCTCCGGCGGTTCCAACAAGGGGCCGTCCAACGAAGATTATTTGAAAGTGGTGCGGGAACGGATAGACACCTTCCTCGCACATAACCCGACGGTAAAAAGGGAAAACATTCCTGCGGAGCTTGTAACCGCGTCGGGCAGCGGGCTTGACCCGCACCTGTCCCCGGCTGCGGTCCTGTTGCAGGTGCCGAGGATCGCAAAGCTCCGCAACCTGCCAGAAGCCAGGCTCAATGAACTGGTGAAAGAAAACACGAAAGGCCCGCTGCTGGGCATGTTCGGCCCATCCACCGTAAATGTGCTCCGGTTGAATATCGCGCTGGACAATCTTTAATAGCGCTAAAACATTCATCATCCAATGAAAAAGATACTGCCAATCGCCGCCGGCGTCATGTTTTGCCTGCACGCGACGGCACAAGACCAACCGGAAAAAAAGGAACCGAAACTGACTATTTCCGGGTATGCGGAAGCGTACTATTCCTACGACTTCAATCAACCCGAAAACCACACCCGTCCCGGATTCCTGTATAACCATACCCGCCACAATGAGCTGAACATCAACCTGGCATTCCTGAAAGCGAATTACAGCAGCGGCCGCGTAAGGGCCAACGTAGCCGTTATGGCGGGCACTTACGCCCAGTATAATCTTGCAGCCGAACAGGAACTGCTTCGTCATGTATACGAAGCGAATGTGGGCGTTCGCGCTGGTGATAACGTCTGGATAGACGCGGGCATCATGCCTTCGCATATCGGGCTGGAAAGCGCGGTGTCCAAGGACTGTTACACGCTCACCCGCAGCATTATGGCGGAAAACACGCCGTACTACGAAACAGGTACAAAAGTTACCTGGTCGCCGGATGAAAAATGGACGATATCGGCCATGTATCTCAACGGCTGGCAAAGGATGAAACGGCCGGACGCCAACCAGACGCCTGCTTTCGGCACGCAGCTGACCTTCAGGCCCGGCAGCAGGGTAACGCTCAACTGGAGCACCTTCCTGGGTAACGACAAACCGGATTCCGTGCGCCGGATGCGTTACTTCAACGATGTTTACGGTATCTTTAATATTATGGACAAATTTACGCTGGTTGCGGCCTGCGACTATGGCGTGGAGAAAAAACAGGAAGGCGAAAGCGGCGTCAGCAGCTGGTACAGCTCCATGGCCGTCGCGCGGTACGCTTTCACGGAGAAGGTAGCCATGGCGGTACGGTATGAATATTATGACGACGAAAATGGTGTGATCATCGCCACGGGAACGCCCAACGGTTTCAGCACGAGCGGCTATTCCGTGAACCTGGACGTCGCTCCCGCAGCCAATGTGCTGTTCCGCATAGAAGGGAAATGGTATAACGGTAAAGACGATATCTTTACCAAAGGGCCGGAAACAAAGAACAGCAATGTTGCGGTCACCACATCGCTGGCGGTTTCATTTTAAACCATAACAAGATCCATCCCGGTGGTTTAACAGGTCGGCACATGATGCAACGATTTTTACATCCGGCAAATAAAGCCGGGCGCGGCCGGTTCAAAATCTATATCGGCATGAGCGCGGGTGTGGGCAAGAGCTTCAGGATGCTGCAGGAAGCCCATGCCATGCTGCGTAAAGGCCTGAACGTGCAGGTCGGTTATATCGAAATGCATGGCCGCAAAGAAACGGAGGCGCTCCTCGACGGTTTGCCCCTGATCCCGCGCAGACAGGCCTTCTACAAAGGCAAAATACTGGATGAAATGGACCTCAACGCCATCCTGCTGCTGGCGCCGGAATGGGTGATCGTGGACGAGCTGGCCCATTCCAACATACCCGGCTCCAAAAACGAAAAACGCTGGCAGGACGTGATGGACCTGCTCAACACCGGCATCAACGTGATCTCCGCCGTCAACATCCAGCACATCGAAAGCATCAATCACCAGGTGAAAGCCATTACCGGCGTGGAAGTGCAGGAACGCGTGCCGGACAGCCTGCTGCAGATCGCGGACGAGGTCGTGAACATCGACCTGACGGCTGAGGAGCTGATCACGCGGCTGAAGGAAGGCAAAATATACGAGCAAAGCAAGGTGGAAAACGCATTGCGCAATTTTTTCCAGTCGGACAAGATACTCCAGCTGCGTGAGCTGGCGCTGAAAGAAGTAGCTTCGCAGGTGGAAAGGAAAGTGGAGACCGAAATACCGCGCAGCCGGCAAATGCGCCATGAACGTTTCCTGGCCTGTATTTCCAGCAACGACGAGGTTGCAAAAAAAGTGATCAGGAAAACGGCGCGGCTGGCCGCATACTATCATGGCGATTGGTACGTGCTGTATGTGCAAACGCCCCGGGAAAGCGCGGGCCGCATCAACCTGGCAGACCAGCGGCACCTGATCAATAACCTGAAGCTGGCCACGGAGCTGGGCGCCGAAGTGCTCAGGATGCAGCATGCCAATGTAGCGGAAGCCATCATCGAAACGGCGCGGGGAAAAGAGATCACCACCGTGTGCATCGGCAAACCGCGCATTAGTCTTTTCGGCATTATTTTGCGAACAGGCGTGTTCAACCAGTTGTTAAAAACGTTATCCTCTCACGAAACCGACCTCGTAATATTGTCATGATGAAACTCAGGCTTAAAACGAAGATCACGATCGGGGTGCTGTTCCTCTTCCTGATGCTACTGGGGGTCAGCATCCTGGGATATTATTACCTCGACCGTGTGAACCGCGGCTCCCGCGCGATCCTGGAAGACAACTACGAATCCTTGGAGTATTCCCGCAATATGCTCCGCGCCCTCGACAGCCGGTCCGCCGCCCCGGCAGCCTCGCAGCAGGAGTTTGAGGCAAACCTGGAAAAACAGGAGCGGAACGTGACCGAACCGGGAGAAAGCATACCCACGCAGGCTCTACGAAAACGCTATGAGTTGCTGAAAAGTGGCAACAACTCTCAGCTGCAGGCGATCAGAAAAGACCTTTACACCGTAATGGAAGTGAACATGCGGGCGATCGTCAGCAAAAACGAAGCCGCCATGGAAACGGCGGACAAAGCGATACTGTATATCGCCCTCATCAGTGGCGTGTGCTTCCTGTTGGGCATCACGTTCGTATACAACTTCCCCGGTTACATCGCCAACCCCATCCGCGAGCTCACCGAAGGCATCAGGGGCATCGCGGAGAAAAAATATGAACGGCGGCTGTATTTCAGGTCCGGCGACGAGTTTGGCGAACTGGCTGCGGCATTCAACGTAATGGCGCAAAAGCTGGACGAATACGAGCATAGCAATCTTGCCCGCATCATGTTTGAGAAACAACGCGCCGAAGCAGTGATCAGCAGCCTGAAAGACGCTACCATCGGGCTGGACAATAACGGCACCATTCTTTTCGCCAACAACGAGGCGCTTCAGCTGCTCGGTGTTTCAGACAGGGAGATAGTGGGCAAAGCGGCCATTGAAGCGGCCAAACGGAACGACCTGCTGAAATTCCTGCTGGAAAAAGGCCCCGGCGGCCCAATCAAAATAGTGGTGAACAACCGCGAGAGCTTTTTTATGCGCGAAGCGGTAGATATTTTTCATGAAAAGGAGAAGATCGGTTACGTCATCATCCTCAAAAACATCACTGCGTTTAAGGAACAGGACCTCGCGAAAACGCATTTCATC
>JBQCFV010000359.1:0-2616 GCA_051958695.1 Chitinophaga sp.
CGCGTTCTATGTAATGCAGCCCGGGAAAGAAAACCTCCGCAAAGCGGCCGTGGCCGCTTACGCCAAAGCGCTGGGCCAGGTGCAGGACAAGGAGAACAAAGCTTTCCTGCTCGTACAGCTGCAGCACATAGGTACGGACGAAGCCGTGCCGGCCGTGGTGCCTTACCTGACGGACGAACGTCTGTCGGACCCCGCCGCGCGCACGCTGGTGAAGATCAATTCCCCCGCGGCGCAGGCTGCACTGGTAGCGGCATTGCCGAAACTGAGCGGCCGCAACAAACAAAGCCTCGTGGAAGCCATCGGCGACGCAGGCATTGCTTCCGCTACTTCCGCGCTGATACCGCTTACCACCGATGCGGACAAGATGCTGGCCAAAACGGCGCTGTACGCCCTGGCCCAGATCGCAGATCCCGGGCAGGCCACTGCCCAGGCGCTGCAAACCGCCGCCGCAAACGCCAAATATCAATATGATATCACCAACGCAGCAGGCTCTTACCTCGCTTACGCGCAGAACCTGCTCGCGAAAGGCCATACGGACGAAGCGAAAGCCGTAGCCAACAATCTCCGCAAACGCGCCAAAGACGACACGCAGGTGCACCTCCGCACCGGCGCGCTGTATGTATTGAACGAAGCCGAAGGCGCAAAGGCCCTGCCGCTGCTGCTGGACGCCGTGAACGACAAACAGCCGGAATACCGCGACGCGGCCATGAAATTTGCGGCAGGTTCCCTTGGTACCGCTGCTACCGCCGCATGGATCAAATCGCTGAAAAAAGCGAAACCCGAAGGCCAGGCCGCAGTAGCGACCATGCTCGGCAATAATAAGATCGATGCCGCGCTGCCGGCCATCCTGCCTTTGCTGAACAGCAAGAACGCAGGCGTGAAGCTGGCCGCCATCAAAGCTGCCGGCCAGATCGGCGGCGAAAAGGTAGTGCCTTCGCTGCTGGCAGTGATGAAAACCGGCGACACCGCCGCGATCTCCGCTGTAAAAAGCGTGCTGCAAACCATCAAAGGCAGTGAAGTGACCGAGCAGGCCGGCTCCCAGCTGGCAGGCATGCCCGCCGCCGCGCAGGTGGCGCTGATCGACGTACTTTCTTCCCGCATGGCCAGCAGCCGTGTGCAGGACGTATTGCCGCTCACGCAATCATCCGACGCTGATGTTCGCAAAGCCGCCATGGGCGCGCTGAAAAATATGGCCACCGCTTCCAATCTGCCTACGCTGTACAAACTGCTTTCCGCCGCAAAAAGCGAGGAAGACATAAAAGCGCTGCAAGCCGCCGTAATAGCGGCCGCGCCCGGTCAGCAAAAAGCAGTGATCACGCAGATGCAGCGTGAAACGCCCGCCAACCAGGAACGTTATTACGCGATCCTCGCCGGTTTGGGCGGCGCCGATGCATTGAACGTGGTGAACACCGCCTTCGAGAACGGTAGCGCTGCGCAGAAAACCGCCGCCGTGGCAGCCCTCAATTCCTGGACGGACGAAGCGGCCACCAGCTCGCTGCTGCGCATCGCCCGCAAAGACGCCGCTTACCGCAATACCGCACTGCAGGGCTATGTACGTCTCGCCCGCGCGGTGAAGCTGCCCGAGCAACGCCTGCTGATGCTGAGCAACGCCATGGAGCTGAACCCCGGCAAAGCGCTGAAGAAAAACATCCTGGAACAGGCCGAACAATGCAAAACGTTCCCCGCCCTCATCTTCGCCGGCAAATTCCTGGACGATGCCTCCGTGCAGCAGGAAGCAGCGCAGGCGGTGATGAACGTGGCGCTGGCCGATAAATCTTACAGCGGCGCTACCGTACGCAGCCTGCTGGAAAAGACCTCCTCCGTGCTGAAAGGCGGCGACGCCGACTATCAGCGCCAGGCAATCGCCAAATACCTTGCTGAAATGCCCAGTGGTGAAGGTTTTGTAAGCCTCTTCAATGGCAAGGACCTCACCGGCTGGAAAGGTTTGGTAGCCAACCCCATCAAGCGCGCAAAAATGGACGCTGCCACCCTGGCCAAAGAACAGGAGAAAGCGGACGCGAAAATGCGCGAAGGCTGGAGCGTGAGCGACGGCATGCTGGTATTCAACGGTCATGGTGATAACCTTTGCACCGACAAAAAATACGGCGACATCGAAATGTTCGTGGACTGGAAGATCGAACCGAACGGCGACGCAGGCATCTATCTCCGCGGCACGCCCCAGGTACAGATCTGGGACACCGCCCGCAGGGACGTAGGGGCCGACGTTGGTTCCGGCGGCCTGTACAACAACCAGGCGAACCCGAGCAAACCCTCCGTACTGGCGGATAACGCACCGGGCGAATGGAACACTTTCCGCATCATCATGAAAGGCGACCGCGTGACCGTGTACCTCAACGGCCAGGAAGTAGTGAACAACGTAGTGCTGGAAAACTACTGGGACCGCAAGCTGCCCATCTTCCCCGAAGAGCAGCTGGAACTGCAGGCCCACGGCACCAAAGTATACTACCGCAACCTGTACGTGCGCCAGTTCGAACGCCCGAAACCTTACACCCTCAGCGACGAGGAAAAGAAAGAAGGCTACCGCATCCTGTTCGACGGCACCAACATGCACGAATGGACGGGCAACCTCGCCGGTTATATCATCGAGAACGGCAA